>DATFRP010000347.1:0-6168 GCA_035263125.1 Vicinamibacterales bacterium | reverse complement strand
CTACTGGACGCTGCTCGAAAACGACGTCGACCCTTGTCCGGCGGGTCCCTTCCACTCGAGCGACAGCCGCCAGGTGCCGGCCATATCCAACTGCATGTCCGCGGTGTAGCGCCCTGGCTGGTCGCCGCGTTTGATGTCGACGCTGCCGAGCATCGGCGTCCCCGACATCGACATCGACGCACTTCCCTTGACGTCGCCGACATCGACCAGATTCCCATTGGACGTCGATCGGAACTCGATGGTGACAGAGTCCTTCTGCTTCAACGCCTCGTGCGGCGAGAGGACGACCACCTCGAGCATGCCCGACCGCACCCGCTGGATCTCTGTCAGTTTGCCGCCCGCTGCGTTACACCCAACCATCATGAGTGCCAGCATCAACGGCCACACCATTTTGCATTTTGCATTTTGCATTTTTGAATTTCTGTCTACGCCGACACGCGCACGCGATGGTTCTGCAGGGCGCGACGCTGACGCCATTGACGGATATCTTCGCCGATCACGAAGAGGCACGGCGTCATGAACAGGACGTGCAGGCTCGAGCTGATCATCCCGCCGATGCTCGGCGCCGCGATCGGCTTCATGATCTCCATCCCGCTCCCGGTCGACAGCATCACCGGCAGCAGCGACAGGATAATCGCAGACACGGTCATCAGCTTCGGCCGGAGCCGCATCGTCGACCCATCGATCACCGCATCGATGTATGACTGATCGGGCCGGCGATGATCGAGCGCGGCGCGAATGAAGATGACCATGATGATGCCGGTCTGCACGGCCACGGCAAAGAGCGAAATGTATCCGACGATGACCGCTGTCGTCATCGCATAGCCGAGCATCCACTGCAGGAACACGCCGCCGACCATCGCAAACGGCACTGAGAGCAGGATCAGGATGCTCTCGCCCACCGACCTGAACGCGACGATCAGTAGCAGAAAGATGATGGCGAGCGTGAGTGGCACGACGATCCGGAGCCGCGCGCGGGCGGCAGCGGCGTACTGGTAGAGCCCGGTCCACTCGAGCGAATAGCCGGTCGGCATCGTCACGCTCTTCGCCAGCACCTGCTGGGCGCGATCGACGTAGTCCGGTCCAGTGACGTTCTGCAGGTCGACGTAGATGTAGCCCGACAGCTTGCCGTTGTCGTCGCGAATCATCTCCGGCATCTTGCGTACGGACACGTCGGCGATCTCACCGAGTGCGACCGATCGTCCGTCGCCGGTCACGACCGGCGTCCGGCGGACCTTGTCGAGCGTGTCGATGTATTCGGGCGAGTACTGGACGTTGAGCGGAACGACCGTACCACTCGCTTTCACATTCACGACGTTGTCGCCACCGATTCCATACCTCACGGTGGCCATCGCCTCGTCGGGCGTCACGCCGTGCTCGGCCATGCGCTCGAGGTCGTTGCGGACGTCTACGTAATAGCCTTCGGAAATGCGTTCCGCAATCACCGACTTCGTGCCCGGGACTGCGCGCAGCGCGCCTTCGATCTGCTGCGACAGCTGTTCGATTGTCGCGATGTCGGGGCCGCTCACCTTCACGCCGACCGGCGTCTGAATGCCGGTCGTCTGCATCATCACACGCGCCCGGATGGGCTGTACCCAGGCATTGACGTATCCGATCGTCTCGACTGCGCGGTCCATTTCGGCGACCAGCTTCTCCTTCGTCATCCCCTTTCGCCATTTCGACTTCGGGTGAAGCAGGACCGTCGTCTCGATCATCGTGAGCGGCGCCGGATCGGTGGAAGTGTCGGCGCGCCCGATCTTGCCGAAGACCCGTTCGACTTCGGGGAAGGCCTTCAGCTTCTTGTCCATCTGCTGAACGATCCACCCTGCCTCGCGATTCGGCAGCCCGGGCAGCGTCGTCGGCATGTAGAGGATCGATCCTTCGTCGACCTCGGGAAGGAAATCGCGCGGGAAGCTGCCGAGGAGCCACGCCGCGGGAATCAGCACCAGCAGGCCGGCAGCCGTGAACGCGTACCGATACCGGATGACCGCTCGAAGCGCGGTTCGATACGCGGGCACGGCGGCATGCTCCAGCGCGCTGCGTCTGGCAATCCCTTCGCGCCGGAAGATCCAGACGACGATGAGCGGCAGCAGGAAGATCGTCAGCAGCGTGGAGAACGCCATCGCGAACGTCTTGCTGTAGGCGAGCGGATCGAAGAGCCGCGCCTCGCGCTGCTCCAGGAAGAACACGGGCAGAAACGACGCGAGGATGATCAGCAGTGAGAACAAGAGCGGCTTGGTAACCGACGCGATCGCGCGCACCAGGATCTCTTCGCGCTCGGACCGCGACACGGCACCACGCAGGGCGAGCTCGGCGGTGCAGTTCTCGACGATCACGATCGTGGCGTCGGCGATCTCGCCGATCGCGATCGCGAGACCGGCGAGCGAGAACAGATTGATCGTCTGGCGAAAGCCGACGAGCGGAATCGCCGTGAACAGGACGCTGAAGAGCAGGATGGCGATCGGTCCGAGGGCCGTGCGCAGGTTGCGGAGGAACAGCAGCGTCACGAGCACGAGCACGACGAGCTCGATGCCGAGCGTCTCGATGAACTCGCGCAGCGTCGCCCAGATCCAGGCCGAGCGGTCGTAGGTGCTGACGATCTCGACGCCCTGCGGCACGGCGCGACGGACGTCCTGCAGCTTCTGTTCGATGGCCCGCGTCACGGCGAGGACGTTCCGGTCGTGCTCCATGATGGCGATGCCGCCAACCACTTCACCGGTGCCGTCCATATCGACCGTGCTGCGGCGCTGGTCGTAGTTGGACTGCAGGTAGCCGACGTCCCGCAGGTGGACGGTTTCGCCACTCGCGCGTCGTCCGATGACGAGCGAGTTGAGCTGGTCGAGATCCGCACTGTCGATCACGCCGCGCAGCTGGTAGTCGCGATTGGTGACCTCGATCATCCGCCCGCCCGCTTCCTGAAAGACCCCCTGGAGGGTGTCGATCACCTGGCGCAGCGGGATTCCGGTGCTGGCGAGAAGCGGCGGGAAGATCTTCACCTGGTATTGCTTCTCGAGTCCGCCGACCGACGCCACTTCTGCCACGCCAGGCACGGTCTGGAGCGCGGGTTTGATGACGCTTTCGTTCAGCAGACGCAATTCGCGAAGATCGTGGAGCTGCTGCCGATCGAGCAGGGCGTACTGATAGATCCATCCCATGCTGCTCGCGTTCGGCCCGAGCGTGATGAGCGCGTCGGCGGGCAGCTGCGGTCGGATCGCGTTGATGCGATCCAGGACGAGCTGCTGGACGTGGGCGCGATCGGTGCCGTTGGCGAGGATGACGTAGATGAACGAGTACCCCATGTGCGAGGTACCGCGAATCGACTGAATGTCCGGCGATCCCACGAGTGCGGCGGCCAGCGGCGCGGTCACCTCGGACTCGAGCAGCTGCGGGCTCCGCGGCCACTTCACGTAGACGACGATCTGCGGATCGGAGATGTCGGGAATGGCGTCGAGCGACGCGACGCGCAATGCATAGACGCTGCCGATGACCGCGACGGCCACGAGCGCCCACACGAGCATCCGCCAGCGGATCAGGGTGCGGATGAGCGCGACAATCATGGGGTCGCCGTTGCCTGCGAGATCTCTCCGGTCCCCTTCAGCTTGTGCTCGGCGTCGATGAAGAAGCTGCCGATCGTCACCACCGAGTCACCGTCCTTCACGCCGTCGATCACCTGCGTATACAGCTCGCCTTGTATGCCGATGTGGATGTCATGGGGCACGTACTGACCCGGCTGCCCCTCGACATAGACGACATGACGGTCGCCTTCTTCGATGATCGCCTCGTTCGGGATCGAGAGGAACTCGCCTCGATCAGTGACGATCTCCATGACGTACCAGGTGCTCCCCTCCTGCGGCACCGCGATCATCGTGACGGTTACAGCGACGCGCCCGTCCTTCGCAGGAGCGACCTTCGTCACGCGCGCCTGATACATGGTGGATCGTCGTTCGGGCGGAAATGCGCGCACGCGCTGATCGACCTTGACGAGGGCACCCTCGGCCGACGAGAGCGTCACGGTGAGCGTGCGGCTACCCTTGTCGATTGCCCCTGCGGTCCGGACCCAGACCTGGATTGGCCTGACCGCGACCGCGGTTTTGGTGAGTGTCAGGTCGGACGCCTGCGATTCGGTGACCGCCGTCGAGCGGTCTCGATTGCCACGGATGCGATCGCGGATGCCTTGGGCGTGGGCTGAAATGCAAAATGCAAAATTCAAAATGCAAAAAGCAAGAGCCGTGAAAACGAATAGGTCCCTAACTTTTGCATTTCGCATTTTGCATTTTGCATTAGCTCCGGCCGGTGTCCATCGGCGGAACACCGGCCGAGCGACTGCATCAATGACA
The DNA here is from genome assembly GCA_035263125.1 of Vicinamibacterales bacterium. Taxonomy (GTDB): domain Bacteria; phylum Acidobacteriota; class Vicinamibacteria; order Vicinamibacterales; family UBA2999; genus Gp6-AA40. The sequence continues at coordinate 1,831 of DATFRP010000347.1, read as the reverse complement.
GTAATTGTCCTTACTGTCCATGATATGCGTGCCCCACGGGAACAGCCCCACATTCTTGACGTGTTCCACCTGCTCCGTCTTGCCGTCGATGATGAGCACTTCGTGGTTGGTCGATTCGGCGAGGTACATTTTCTCGTCCTTGGCGTCGGTGGTTGCCGTCTCGAGCTGGATGTTGGTGCCCATCTTGATCCGGCCCGCAGGCTTCAGGCTGCTCATGTTGTAGACGTAGACGAAGCCGCTGGTCGAGCTGATCACGAACGCCTTGCCGGCCGCGAAATTGACGCCGGTCATGTTCGGGCCGGCTTCGAGCGTCGCCGCCACCGTGTTGGTCTTCAGATCGATGATCGAGATCGTCTCGTCGCCGTTGTTCGGCGTGATCGCGTACTTGCCGTCGTGACCCATGTAGATGCGCCACGGATCCTTGCCGACACGAATGTGCTTGATCACCTTGTCTTCACGCGGGTCGATCACGCCAACAATGCCCAGGGTCCCGTCGGCGGCGTAGAGGTACTTGCCATCCGGCGAGGGCATCGCGATGTTGATGCCGTGAATCTCACCGAGGTACTTCTCCGGATCCAGCTTGGCGACGCCCGGAACGTCGGCGATCGGGATCTTCTTGACCAGCTCGTGCCGGCGGACGTCGATCACACCCACCCAGTGCGCGCCGTAGTTGCCGACGTAGGCCTTGGAGCCGTCGGGCAGGAACGTCACGTTGAGCGGTTCGGCAAGCCCGGGGATCGTCTTGATCTTGCTGAGCGACTGCATGTCGATGACCGATATGGAATCGCCGTCGGGGTTGCCCTGGTAGTACCACCGGCTGTCGGGCGAAAACGCCAGGTGCTCGGGGGCGATGTCAACCGGGATCGTCTTGACCAATTGCAGTGTCTTGACATCGATGATGTATGCCTTGTTGGCGCGCGTGCCGCCAGTAACGACGTAACGGCCGTCGGGCGACATCATCACCATGTGCGGGTTGACGTTGTTGCCGAGGAAGACGCTGCCAACGAGCTTCTTGGTCTTGATGTCCATGAACGCGATGTCGTTCGAGTCGCGGTTCACGATCATGACCACGGAGGTCGGATCGGAGATCTTGACGCCCTGCGCCTGCAGACCGGCGGCCAACGCCGCGACGGTGATCACTGCACCGGTAATGACGACGCGTGCTGACTTGAGCATGTTATGACTCCCTACGTCCTGATTCCTGCTTCCTGATTCCTAGAAAGCTGCCTGAAAACGAATCCCAGGGAAGATGTACGAGAAGCGCTCGCTTCCAGCCGGCGTGTCGAGCACGCTCGAGAGGTGGAATGACAGCCGCAGCTTCTCGGTGAGGAGCAGATTGTAGTACCCCTCGATCAGCTTCTCCTTGTCGCCCGAGGCGAGGTCCATCTGCGCGTAGCCGACTCCCCACGCATCCTCGGGATTGAAGATGAGCCCCTTCGCGAAACTCACGCCGCCACTGTAGAAGCGATCGTCCCCGAAATCGGACTGCTGCCGGCCGTAGCGGCCGAACAACCCGACCACCGGACTCAGCTTCTGGTCCAAGCTGAGGCCGAAGCCCTTGCGAAGGACGTCAGGCTCGCTGTTGTCGGTCCTGAACCAGACACGGTAGTTGCCCTCCGGCAGATTGAAGGGTGTGAACGTGTAGCCGACCTCGGACAGCGTGAACAGCGAATCTCCGAGGCTCGTGGGCTCCGGGCTGCTCTGCTGGAACCCGAACTTCAGTTTGAATCCGTTCTTGGCGTCGAGATCGAGCGCCGCACCGACGCCGTTGACCGCGAGACCAAGCATCTGGTTGTTGACCAGCGCGTCGCTGAGGAACTGCGTGCTCTCG
>DATFRP010000346.1:0-2420 GCA_035263125.1 Vicinamibacterales bacterium | reverse complement strand
CGACCAGATGCCGATGACCGCATTGGGGTCGGTCGCCGACCCGGGCCGCAAACCGTTGCGCGTGACCGACGCGATCGGCACCTCGAGCGCGATCGTGTGGACGTTGAATCCCGCGAGCGCGTCGAAGTTGTTGGTGTCGGCCGGCGGCACGGCGAGCAGATCGAAGACGTTCAGGTCGACGAAGAACGGATCGTCGCGCTGACCCGCGAAGACCTGTGCGCCGTTGGGGAGCTGGCGCACGGCGGCGGCGGCGAGGGACTCGTAGTTCGGTGTCGAACGGAACCCGACGTTCACCGGCGGCGTCGGCAGATCCGAGGCCAGCACTGTTCCGCGACCGCGGCGGCGTGGACCATCGATCCGGGTCACCGTGTAGAACTGGCGGACGTTGAAGGTCGCCGCGTCGAGCGAGGTGATCGGTCCGGTGTTGTAGAGGAAGGTGTTCTGGTTGCGGACCTCAGTACGGAACTTGAACTGGAACGTAACGTCTTCAACAGCGTCGCCGTTGTTGTCCACCATGATTTCGTAGAGCACATTGTCGTCGAACTTGAAGAAGTTCGGGCCGCCGTACGGTGCTTCGAACGGGATGAAGTCGGCGATCAGCGTGACGCGATCGGGGTTGTTGGGGCTGACGAACGCGTAGACGTCCGTGTTGTCCGCCAGCGGATCCGAGCTGATCAACGGTGCTTCGCGATGACTCGATGCGTTGACGGCACTCATCGCCAGCACCGCGATGGCCAGCGCGGCCACAGGCAGTGTCCACCGTGCTTTCACAATCCACCTCCATGCCCAGCCAACCCGGGCGTTTGTTGCTGTGAGGTGTTACGGACGGATCGGCGGATTGGATTGGAGCGCGACTGGGCTGGGCCGCGTACGGATGTGCCCTCAGATCACACGTCTTGACGGCCGATGATCTTTACGACTCAAAGCACTTCACAATGTCCGGCTGTGATCGCTGCAACAACGCGAGTGACACACCTCTACTGGCGCGACTGAGGAGGGATGAATTCCGACGCCGGCGCCGCTGTCATGGCTTTCAGATCGAGCTTCGGCGTGCGCGCCATGCGCTCGGACACCAGCCGGTAGCCGACGCTGTACCCGGCCCACGACGGGATACCGGCCTGCGGCGCGCCGAACATGGCAGCGCGGAGTGTCGCCCCATCGACGGCATCCAGCCGCGTCGACAGCGCGCTCCATGCTTTGTCGTAGCCGGCAGCATCGAGCGCGGTGGTCCATGGAGCGGAATGCGTAAACAGGGTTCCCGCGAAGTAGTCGGCGCGCCCCTCGAGCACCATGTAGTCCGCGAGCGTGAACGGCTTGCCTGGGTCGAAGTGGTGCTCGGCCCAGTAACTGTGGTGCATCTCGTGAGCAAGCGCATAGGGCAGCGCCGCCTGCCAGTGCCCGTCGGGATGAATGCGCAGGATGATGCGGCCCTGACCAGCGGTCACGCCCGCCACTCCACCCATGACGTCGCGCGTGAAGCTGTCCGCGGCCGATGCCAGGTCGACGCACACTCGCAGCGGCCGCTGCGGCAGCGCCGCATTCACCTTACGCCATGCGTCGGTCGCGATCCGCACGAATTCGCGCCGGTCGAACTTCGCGGCCTGTGCCTTGCGCTCGTCGAGGCCCATTCGTGCATCGGGCGCAGAGCCTCCGGCGGCGTCGGCGAATTCGCCGCCCGCCACACATTGGGCTGTCCACCGGGCCATCGAGGCGGCAGCGCCGCCCTGCTCCAACACCACGTCGTTCGTGAAGTAGAAGTCGATCGACGACGGTGCAGTAGATGGCGCGGCCTGCATCAACGCGATGAGCAGCAGAATGCGGATCACATCCATCGGCGGCGCCACCCTGCGCGCGATGAGACGAGTGTCAGGAACGCGTAGACCATCTGGATCATCGACATGACCCGCGTCGAGGAGACGTGATCACGCGGTGAAAGGTTCCAGCATGAATCACTGAGGCTTCGCGACTGGCTCGAACTCGTAGATTCCGCCGTCTATCTTCAGCGCCAGGAAGAGATGACCGTCCCTGATGACGTACGATCGGATATTGGCCCACTGCCTGACGATTTGATCGTGCAGCGAACCGGGCGGGCACTGCGCGCGCGTCAGTGCGAGCGGGCCGAATTCGATCTGACTGGGGCCGGTGGATTTCCAGGTCCCGCGTCCGCGATTACAGTCGATGCGAGCGGTGAGCTGTCCGCCATCGGCGAACTCGATCGTGTACTTTGCGCGATCGTCAGGCGTCAGGGTCGTATCATCACCGCCCTGGAACTTCACGAGTTGCCACGACGTTCCCGCCAGTCCAGGCGAAGCGGTCGACGTTGACGGCTGGCTCCCGGCCGCAAACGTCGCCAGTCGCGTCCCGGCAGCATCGAAAAGATCCAGCCGATCGCCGGCGACAGTCACTCGCGATGCGTTCTT
>DATFRP010000345.1:0-14571 GCA_035263125.1 Vicinamibacterales bacterium | reverse complement strand
CTGGCCTGCGTCGTGTCGCGCCAGACGCGCCGCAGGCTCTCGTACGGAATGTTCTCTCCGTTGGTAAACCGATCGATGACGTCCTGGTATCGGGCCGAGCCCCATTCGACGACGATGTCGTTGACGGTCTCGGCGAAGCGGCGATCGCGAACGAGCGAGATCAGAAAATCCTGTGCCTGCTTGTTGCCGTGCGCGTCGCTGATGGCAACCAGGCTGTTCGTTTTGAACGCACCGAGGATGCCGGTCATGGCATCCACTGAAATCGCCTGCGGAGGCGTGACCTGACGGGCCGTGAGTGTGCCGGTTGTGGCGAGCAGCAGGACGCTGACGATCAGGTGCTTCGGCGCCGTTCTTTGCGTGGTCGCGACTTGCGGCATGGAATCGCGGCTCCTATCAGGCTCTGCAGTGTCGCGGATTCCTTAGAACAAATCAAATGTGGGAGCAAAGAGTGAGCCGTCGCTGCATTGAAGAACGTAGACCCAGGCCACCTGACGACGATGCGATCGTCGGCCAAAGCGGTGCAAACAGACTGCATGGAGCGAGGCCCTTCGACTCGCGCTTCGCTGGCCAACGGCCAGCGAACCACTCGCTCAGGGCATTCGACGTGATAGAGGGCTCGCCATGAGCGAGCCTGGCGGCTCGCCGAAGGCGAGCTGCGAGGCGAGTCGAATGGTGCGGAAGAAAGGACTCGAACCTTCATGGGCTTGCGCCCACTAGCTCCTGAGGCTAGCGCGTCTGCCAATTCCGCCACTTCCGCATATGGCTGATTTCGCGGGACACGCGAAATCGTCTCGCCGTCACCCGCGTGGCTTCTGTAGGCGACGGCAATTTCGCAGTATAACATGCGCACTCGATGCTCCTGCGATGGCTCGCCATCGCGGCGTTCGCCGTCTGGGCGGCGCGCCGCAAGTCACTCACGATCTGGATTCTCGTCGCGATGGTCATCGGCGCGGAAGTGGGGCACGACTTCCCCGACGCTGCCGTGTCGCTGCGCGTGCTGAGCCAGATCTTCCTGCGTCTGATCCGAACGATCGTTGCTCCGCTCATCTTCGCGACGCTCGTCGTCGGCATTGCCGGCCACTCGAACCTGCGACAGGTCGGGCGCATGGGCGTCAAGGCGCTGATTTACTTCGAGGTCGTGACGACGCTCGCCCTCCTCATCGGGTGGGGCGCGATCACGATCAGCCGCGCCGGCGTCGGCGTCGCACTGGGTCCGCCTCCCGATGCCACGCAGATTCCGCAGGCGGTCGCGCGGACGTGGCAGGACATCGTGCTCGAGATCTTCCCGGAGAACTTCGCGAAGGCAGTGGTCGACGCACAGATGCTCCAGATCGTCGTCTTCAGCGTCATCTTCGGAATTGCGCTCGCATTGCTGCCAGAGGACAAGAAACGCCCGATGCTGTCCTTCGCCGACAGCCTCGCGGAGACGATGTTCCGGTTCACGAAGATCGTGATGCTGATGGCGCCGCTTGGTGTCGGTGCGGCGATTGCCTACACCGTCGGCCGCCTCGGCATCGGGGTGCTCGGGAACCTGTTGATGCTGCTCCTCACGTTTTACGCAGCGGTGGCCGTCTTCGTCGTCGCGGTGCTGCTGCCGGTGGCGCTGATCGCGAAAGTGCCGCTTCGTCGGTTTGCGGAAGCGGTTGCCGAGCCGGTGTCGATCGCGTTCGCGACGACGAGCTCCGAGGCTGCGCTGCCGCGCGCGATGCAGGCGATGGAACGTATCGGCGTGCCGAGACAGATCGCTGCCTTCGTCATTCCGACCGGCTACAGCTTCAACCTCGATGGCAGCACGCTGTATCTCTCGCTCGCGGCGATCTTCGTGGCGCAGGCCGCTGGCATCGCGATGCCGATCGGTCAGCAGCTGGTACTGCTGCTCACGCTGATGCTCTCGAGCAAGGGGGTCGCCGGCGTGCCGCGTGGCGCCCTCGTCATTCTCCTCGGGACGGTGTCGTCGTTTGGATTGCCGGTCGAACCCGTGCTGGTCATCCTCGGCATCGATGCGGTGCTCGACATGCTGCGCACGTCACTCAACGTACTCGGCAACTGTCTCGCGACGGTTGTGATTGCGCGTTGGGAAGGTGAGTTTCCCGCCCAGGAACCTGTGACAATCGAGTCGTGACTGGCCGGCGAGCCGATCGCCGCGCGGAAGAACGTGTCAGTCGGACCGCCGCGCCTCTGGCCAGAGCGCGAGTGAAGCAGGTAGAACCCGCCGCGTCGTTCGCATCATGGGGACGATGGCATCGAACGCGCGTTGACTTCGTTGAGTCCAGCGCAGACCGTACTGCTCACGAAGATCCGCAGGCAGCAACCCGGCGGTCACGATGCGGTTGATCGATGCCGCCGGACCAAAGAGCCACCCCGCTGGCGGATAGAGCACGCTGTGTGCGAGCGCGTGCGCCTGACTGCTGACTGCGATCACGCCTGACGCGCGCATGCGATCCATGTACCGACGTGTCGCCTCCCACGTGCGCGGCACATCGCCATCACGCGCACACAGCGCAATCGCGACAGTCGCCGCTTCCTCGCAATACGCGTCTCGCTCCTGATCCGTCAGCGGTCCCACCAGCAGCTCGTAGGTCAGCGGCAGCGACTCCAGCAGCGTGGCGTGCACCCACAGCACGAGGTCGGGGTCTTCTGCTGAATAGCGCGTGCCTGCGTCGAAGGGCCCGGCCTGTTCAGGAAGAACCCCGTTCACGCGCCGATGAATCGCACGGATGCCTTCGAGCGCCTGCTCGTAGGCCGGCGGTGCCCCGAAGGTCAGCGCGAGCATCGCGTGGACGGTGTGATACAGCCGCGTCACCGCGGCCCACGGCGTCGCTCTGAATCCGCTGTGATCGTGGACGCCGGCGGCAATCAGAGGGTGCGCCAGCTGCAGGAGAATGGCGCGGCCCCAACCGAACAGCACGATGCGTTCGGCGTTGATGCGACGGGCGGGGGAGGGACTCTTCACAAGCGGAAGAAGTGGAACAAGTGTTCAACGTTTTCCACTTCCACTTTCCGGCTCCGTCCGCAGCGTGGCGCTGCGCCGCAGCCACCATCCCGCCACGCCAAACAACGCCAGCCCGACAGCGCCGCGGCGGACAGCACGCCAGGGGCTGGGCGGCGTGGGATGGAGCATTTCACGATACGCCGTCGCCGCTTCCGACGGAGCCGACTCCGGCTGCCGCGGCCGCGAGGAACGCTCCGGCGTCGGCACCCATCGAGTCAGAAAGATATACGTCTCGGACGCGCAGAGGGGACACTGTTGCGCGTCGTGCACTTCCTCACAGTCTAGACAGAGGCGCGCTAGCCGAAGCTGCATGGGATCAGTGTACTCAGCCGGGTGACGTGAGCAAAAGAGGGGAGGACAGGCAGGGCGATCGACGCGTGTAAAGGCGGGTAACGCAGGTAGGATGTATGCGCTTCTGATGTGTCAGGGCGGTGGAGCGATCGACCAGGATGGCCGACGATCGTGGCGACGGGATACGGACCGAAGACCTCATCACGCTGAACCGCTCGACGACAGTCGTGCGACTGTTCGCCGGCGCAGTTCATGAAGTGAACAACGCGCTGCAGGTGATCGGAGGCACGACCGAGATCCTGCGGCTGTCACCCGATCTCGAGGCGCCTGTCGTCGATGGCCTGAAACGCACCCACGCGCGCTCACCGGCCGATCCGGTGGCGTCATTGCCATCGACATCGAGCGCCAGGGCGCGTGGCTGGGTGTGACGGTGTCAGATGATGGACCAGGCGTCGACCCGGAGCGTGTCATCACGATGTTCGAGCCGTTCGTGACGACACGGCCACGCGACGAGGCAGCCGGACTGGGGCTGACCGTCGCCCGAGCGATTGCCGAGTCGCACGGCGGCACGCTGACGCACGAAGCGCGCTCACCGGGCGCCGCGTTCATCTTGCGGCTGCCTTCTGCTCATTGACGCATTCGCCGACGACGAACCAGGGAGTGTGAGAGTAGACAACGGGGCAGACGGGGGGAACGGGATGGTCACACGGGGATAACGGTGGAAACGGAGGCAACGGGAATTTTCGGCCCGAAGTCCTCGCCCAGCGTCTGGCGATTGGGCGGGAAAAGGAACGGAGGAGACGGAGGAACGGATCAACAGGAGAAACGGAGGAACGGAGCTCAGTTTCTGCGGACGGCTGACCACGATCCTCCGTTGCTCCGTTTCTCCTGTTAATCCGTTTCCTTCGTCCCCTCCGTTACTTGGGAGCATGTTGTGAGTTCGAAGTTGCAGAAAATCATTATCCCTGTGTCCTCCGTTCCCTCCGTGTTGATGCTTGTCTCCGTTTCCTCCCAGTCTCCGTACTAGGCGGCGCCCCTCACGAGGTTCAGCCGATGCAGCTTGTCGATGAACGTCGTACGACTGAGGTTCAGCAGCCGAGCGGCCTGACGCTTGTTGCCGCCGGTCTTCTCGAGACAGCGCATGATCAGCTCGCGCTCGAGCTGCGAGACGAGCGAGGTGAAGTTGAGCCCCTCGTCCGGGATGGCCACGGTCGGCACCAGCATCGATTTGACACGCTCGCGGACATCGTCAGGCAGCGCCTCGGGACCGATCTCGGATTTCGCCGCGGCCATGGCGACCGCGTGCTCGATCGCATTCTCGAACTGTCGGACGTTGCCCGGCCAGTCGTACGCCATCAGCGTACGGATCGCGACGTCGCTCAGCGTCTTCAACGCCACACCGTTCTGCGTGCACGACCGCCGCACGAAGTGCTGTGCCAGCAGCGCGATGTCTTCGCGCCGGTGGCGCAGCGCGGGCAACGTCAGCGGGATGACGTTCAAGCGATAGTAGAGATCCTCGCGGAACGTTCCATCCTTCACTCTGTTCCGCAGGTCCACGCTGGTGGACGCGATCACGCGGATGTCGAGACGTATCCGGCGCGATTCGCCCAGACGTTCGAACTCGCGTTCCTGCAGCGCGCGCAGGAGCTTGGTCTGCAGCGGGAGCGGCATGGCATCGACATCGTCGATGAACAGCGTCCCGCGGTGCGCCTGCTCGAACCGTCCCACGGAGACGCCCTTGAACGCACCCATCACGTGCCCGAAGAGCGTGGCTTCGGCGAGTGTTTCGTCAAGCGCTCCCGCGTTGAACGCCACGAAGCGTGCGGCCGCGCGCGGGCTGTTGTGATGAATGGTCCGCGCGACGAGCTCCTTGCCCGTGCCGGTCTCACCGTGGATGAGGACCGTGCTGTTCATCGGCGCCACGAGCTCGAGCGTCGTGGAGAGCGTCTGCATCGTGCTGTGACGACCGACGATGTCCTCGAAGCGGAACTTGCCCTTGAGCTGCGCTTTGAGCTCGGCGTTCTCTTCGCGAAGCCGTTGTTGCTCGAGGCCGGCCTGCAGGACGCGCGCGAGTTGCGACAACTGGAAGGGCTTGATCAAGAAGTCGACCGCGCCCCGTTTCACCGCGGCTGTCGCCTCGGCGATCCCGCCGAAACCGGTCATCACCACGGCACGGATGTGGGGATGACGATCGAGCGCCTCGTCCAGGACAGTCATGCCGTCCGCATCCGGCAGGCGCAGATCGACGACGAGCCCATCAAAGGCCGCCGATCGCAATCGATCGATCGCATCGGCCGCGTCGCTCGCCTGCGAGGCGGCGAATCCGTTCGCTTCCAGGCTTGCCACGATGGTTTGTCGGAGGTCGAGATCGTCCTCGACGACGAGGATGGACGGCAGGGCGCTCAGGCTCATAGGTCCTTGACGGCAAGTCGTCGCTGATGCCGGCACGCCGACATCGTCGACGAGCGCTCAGGTGGGAATCCCGAGCGCCGGTTACCCAGAGGAAGGCCACATTGTAGATGACGACGGCGTGGCGAAGCTATCATGATCGAGGACTGCATCGAGGAGCGTGTTTTGCGGAACCGTCAGGCCATGCATTCGGCGGCGCCTTCGCCGCCCTCGTGGCTTAGAGACGGAACAGCGACAACCATCCATGAACATACGGGACTGGCGTGATGCCGATCCGGCAGACACGCAGTGGCTTTACGCACGCGAACAGGACTATTGGGTTCGCGAGCTCGCCTGGGACGCGTCGACGGCGTGGCGCGAGATCGAGCAGGCGCGTGTCACGTGGGGTCTGCCCGGCCGCATCGTCATCGACGAGCACAAGACGATTCGCGGCTGGTGCTACTGCATGCCCGACGGTGAGACCTTTCATCTCGGCGGCATCGTGGCTGATGACCCGCGCGTCACCGCGGCGCTCGTCGACGCGAGCCTGAACATCGCTACCACCGGGGCACGTCCCGCACGTGTCTCGTCGTTTGTTCCGACGCGGGCCGACGGGCTCGAGCCCGCACTCGTCCAACGCGGCTTCAGCTGCGAGCGCTATCACTATCTCGCACGTCCGGTGACGCCACCGGTGAACAGTGGGTCGTCCGACGCCATCGGGTGGCAGGAGGATCTGCTGGCGCCGTCGGCGATCCTCCTCCAGGCCGCCTACGGGCAGGGCGGACGCCATTTTGCTCCGCGCGGACTGCAGGTGGAATGGGAGCACTACGTGCGAGGACTTGTCGAACGACCCGGGTGTGGTGTGCTCGAACCGGCGATCACCCGCGTCGTCCGCACATCGGAAGGGATGCAGGCGCTCGTCCTGGCGACGCGGATTGCGCCCGGCACGGTTCATCTGGCACAAGTGGCGGTCCATCCTTCTCGTCGGCGCGAAGGACTCGGCCGCCGCCTCGTGGAGGAGGCGTGTCGATTGGCGGCGAGCCGGGGCGCGCGTCTGGTGACGCTGCTGGTCGGCGATCGCAACGACGCTGCGCGCGCACTCTACGAACACATGGGGTTTACGGCTCGGGCCGCGTTCGTGGCGGGCACGTTATCGTACCGAGCCACATAGCCCGGTTTTTCCCTTCGAGCGGCCGGCAGCCGATCGAGGGCGCAGTATCGCCAGCTCGATGGGGCCCTACGCATTCAGTGAGGCGTTCGTCTCGGGGTTCTTCGCCTTCGCCGCAGTTTCGTCGTTCGTGCTCTGGCTGCGCACCCGCCACGATTGGACGGTGCTGCTGCTGACTGCGGTGTGCGCGATCGGCTCGGTGCAGTCGGTCGCAATCCTGATCATCGCGACCACCGAGAGTGTGGACCAGGCGCAGCGTGCGCAGGAAGTGCGTGTGGTGTGCGGGCTCATGAGCTTCGCGTCGCTCGCCTGGTTGTACGCAGCGATGGCTCACGTGCGGGCGCGATGGTATCTGTGGTTCGTGACCGCTACAGCAGTGGTCGTGGCCTCGTTCGTCGTGCTCGATCTCGATGCGCGCCTGCTTGGCGAACAGGTCCTCGCGGTGAAACGCATCACGCTGCCGTGGGGCGAGCCGTATTCGCTTCTCGAGCACACACCTGGCCGCCCGCTGGTCTCGCTGGTCTACGCGGTCATGGCCTCCACGCTCGTCTTCAATATCGGCTGCGCGATCCGTCTGATGGGTCGCGATCGCCTCAGCGGTGCGCTGTTGATTCTCGCGGCGCTCGGGTCGATGGTCGCGCTGATCTCAGGTGCCCTTGTTGACATCAGCGAGGCCCCGATTCCGTATATCGGGACCTTCGGCATCGCGGCGTTCATCCTCGTGATCGCCTTGCAGCTTGCCGTCAGCCGGCGCCACGACGAGGAATTGCTCGTCGCCGAGCGCACGAAGCGTGCGCTCGAGCACCGGCTGGCGCAGGCGCAGAAGATGGAAGCGCTCGGCCAGCTTGCCAGCGGCGTCGCGCACGACTTCAACAACATCCTGACGGTGATTGGTGGTCATGCGGACATGCTGCTGCCCGGGGCCAGCGACGAAACGCGGAGCGACATCGAACAGATTCGGCAGGCGGCGACGAGTGCCGCATCGATGACCGGCCAGCTGCTGGCGTTCAGCCGTCAATCCGTTCTCGAGCCGAAGGACGTCGACATCAACTCGGTTGTCGAGAGCACCAAGACGATGCTGCGGCGGACGATTGGCGAGCACATCGAGCTCGTCGTCCGTCTCGATCCGAAGCTGTGGCACGTGCGCGCCGACGCGAATCAGCTCGGGCGCGTACTCCTCAACGTCGCAATCAACGCGAGAGACGCGATGCCTCACGGCGGTCGACTGACCATCGAAACCTCGAATGTCGACGACGGGTCGCGCCCGCCGGTCGCCGAGTCCGAGTCGGGCCGCTACGTCGTAATGAGCGTCGCCGACAACGGAATGGGCATGAGCTCTGCGACGAAGGCACACCTCTTCGAGCCCTTCTTCACGACCAAGGATCTCGGAAGAGGCACGGGTCTCGGACTCGCGGTCGTCGACGGCATCGTCACGCAGACTGGCGGCTACATCGACGTCGACAGCCACATCGGACACGGCACGACCTTCAAGATCTTTCTGCCCGCCACCGATCGTGCCGCGTCCGATGATGCCGGCCGATCGGACACCGAACCAGCCGCGTCCGGCTCAGAAACGATCCTGCTCCTCGAAGACGATCCGGGCGTCCTGGGCATGACGCGAGCGGCGCTCGAGCGATACGGCTATACGGTCCTCGTTGCGGGAAACGGCGACGAGGCGGTTCGGGTCGCGCAGGAGCATACGGGCCACATCCATCTGGTGGTCGCCGATGTCCTGACCCCCGGCTTGACGGGCCCGCAGACCGTCGATCGCCTTCGCGCTGGCAACCCGTCGCTGCCGGTCCTCTTCATCAGCGGGTACGCCACGTCGGATGCCATTCATCGAGAGGTCGTGGCGGGGCAATCGACTCTTCTTCAGAAGCCGTTCACGTCGGCGGAGCTCGCCGCCAAGGTGAGGTCGATGTTGGACACGTAAAGCACGGGTAAGATTTGGTCATGTCCCAGGAACGTGGCGGAGGGCTCGGATCGATCGTGCTCTTCGCGCTGATCGCGGCGTTGATGGCCATCGATGTCACGATCGAGTTTCGCAGCGGCGTGGCCGTGGCGCTGCAGACCTTCGAGATCGTCATTTTCTCGCTCGCGCTTGCTGGCATCGGGTTTCACTGGTGGCAGATGGCGGCGGCCAGGCGGCGCTCGCGACAGCTCGACGAAGAACTGGCGATGGCTCGCGCCGAGGCGCACCAGTGGAGCGAGGACGCGCGCCGCTGGAACCGCGAGGCCCAGCAGGTGCTGCAGGGGCTTGGCGAAGCGATCGACCGCCAGTTCGATCGCTGGGGGCTGACGCCGGCCGAGCGCGAGGTGGCGCTGTTGCAGCTCAAGGGCCTGCGCCACAAGGCGATAGCCGACCTTCGCCATACGAGCGAGCGCACGGTTCGCCAGCAGGCGCTCTCCGTGTACCGCAAGTCGGGCCTCAATGGGCGAAGCGATCTCGCCGCGTTCTTCCTCGAAGATCTGCTGCTTCCCGTCGGAACCACCCCGGATACGTCGTCTGCCGGATAGCTATCCACCGTCTGTTGGATTGACCAGGTGTGGTCGTCAGCACTACCGTTCATCCCATTGATGACGCGCGTCGCACGCTTGGTGTGGTGGCTGGCTCTGCCCTTCGTGGTGCCGATCACGCTCGACGGACAAGTTCCCCTGACGTACGAAGCCGCGCTGGACATGGCGACCAGCCGCAATCTCCGGGTCGAAGCCGCACGGCGGCAACGGGCGGTCCGTGAATCCGCGGTCCGGACGGCGGGGCTGTTGCCCAACCCTGACCTCGTCGCCGAGACCTCGCGCGATATCCCGCATCAGGCGCTGAGCCTCGACTTCCCGATCGAGATCGGCGGCCAGCGTTCCCGCCGTCTCGACCTTGCGCGCGAAGAGCTCTCGCTGGCCGAGAGCGATGTGCAGGTCGAACTTCGATCGTTGCGTCGTGAGGTCCGTGAGGCGTTCTACTCGCTCATCGCGGCCAACGAGCGGGTCAGACTTGCCGAAAGCGCGGTCGCGATCGCGCAGCGTGTTCGCGACATCGCGCAGGCACGGTTCGACGCCGGGGCCGTGCCGCGGCTCGAGCTCATGGCAGCCGATCTTGGGGTTGCACGCGCGTCAACCGATCTCGATCTGGTCCGGAGTCTCCAGACCGGTTTCCGTGCGACGCTGAATGGCGTCATCAACCTCGCGCCGGATCAGCCGACCGATGTGGCCGGCAGCCTCTCGGATCACACCGCCGCGGCTCCGACGTACGAAGAGGCTCGCCGTATCGCGCGGGCATCGAATGTCGATCTCGTCGCGCTGGATCGGCAGGCCGCTGTCGAGCGGCGACGTGTGGATCTGCTGCGCGCGGAGCGGGTGCCGACGCCGGTGCTTTCGTTCGGCGCGCTGTGGAATGCGCCGGGAGAATTCACCGTCGGTCCGCGCTTCGGTGTGACGATGGGGGTACCGCTGTTCAGTCGCAACCAGGGTGAGATCGCCGGATCCCTCGCGGCCACCTCGCAGCTGCGCGCGCAGCGCGATGCGACCGAGCGGACGATCGACAACGCGCTCTTCGGAACCGTCGCAAAGATCCAGGCGCAGCGACAGCGTGCGACCGCATACACACAGCGTCTGGTACCGACCGCCGTCGACCTCGAATCGCTGGCCGAAGAGAGTTACAAAGCCGGACGCACGCCGGTGCTCACCGTCATCGAGGCGCAACGTGCCGTGCGGGATGTACGGGACGAGGCGGTGCAGGCGGCGCTCGACGTGCAGATCAGCATCGCCGAACTGGAGGAACTGCTTGGGACCACGGTCCAGTAGATCTCTTGGTCTGGCGGTCGTCGCGACGATGCTGCTGATGTGCGTCGCATGCGGGCGCAAGACCGACGACGAGGAGACCGGTGCGACCGCCGTTCCGACCATCTCCGCCGAGACGACGCAGGTCACGAGGCGCACGCTCCTCGAGGAGATCACCGTCCGCGGCGCGGTGACCGCGCTGCCGAACGAAGACGTCAAAGTCAGCTCGCTGGTCGCGGGACGTGTGACGTCGGTGACCGTCGCCGAAGGCGACTCGGTTCGTCGAGGCCAGGTCGTGGCATCAATCGACCGCCGCCCGATTGACGAGCAGCGTCGTCAGGCGGCGGCGGCGCTCGAACAGGCGAACGCGCAGGTCGAGAACGCGCGGCTCAACCTCGATCGCACCTCGCAGCTCTTTTCCCGTGGGATTGCCGCCGGCAAGGAAGTCGAGGACGCCAAGACTCAGATGGCGACAGCTGCTGCCGCGCGCGAGCAGGCCACCGCGGCGCTGAACACCGCCAACCTTCAGCTGGAGCGCACCAGCGTCCGCGCACCGATTGCCGGACAGATCGTCAAGCGCATGGTGAGCGTCGGCGAACAGGTCGACGGCACGGCAGGTCAGCCGATCGTCGAGGTTGCCAACCTCGAACGCGTCGAGCTGGCGGCGAACGTGCCAGCCGACCAATTGTCGCGCGTGCATGTGGACCAGAACGCCGTGATCTCCAGCGCCGCAATTCCCGGGGTCGAGTTGATGGGCACGGTGATCGCCATCGCACCTGCGGTCGATGTCGCGACCAATACCGCACTCGTGCGCATCCGGATTGAGAACGCGCAGCGCCAGCTGAAAGTCGGGATGTTTGCCGAGGCGCGAATCGAGCTCGCTGAACATCCGTCCGTGCTCGTCGTCCCGCCGCAAGGCGTGGTCAAGAACGACGAGGGCACCTTCGTGTACGTCGTGAACGGCCAGACCGCTCAACGCACCGCGGTCAAGATCGGCCTCGAGACATCGGATGCGGTGGAAATCGTGTCCGGCGTGACAGAAGGGCAGACGGTGTTGACGTCCTCGGTCTACGGCCTCGGTGAAAAGGCCACTCTGGCCAAACGCGAGAGCGGGAAGCCGGAGACGTCCGGGAAGAACGAAAAGACCGAGAAGCCTGAGAAGGATTGACCAGACTGTCGCCATCATGACCGTCGCTGGATTTGCCGCCCGTTACGCGCGAGTCATCGTCTTCGCCGTGGCCTGCATCACGATCGCCGGCATCTACTCGCTGACGGTGCTGCCGCGCGGCATCTATCCCGAAGTCGAATTCGCGCGCATCGCCATCATCGCGAATGCGGGCGATCTCTCGCCTCAGATCATGCTCGTCTCGGTGACGCGCCCGATCGAGGAGGCGGCGCGTGGGGTGCTTGGCGTGCGTCGCGTTCGATCGAAAACGATTCGCGGCGCGACCGAGATCTCGGTGTTCTTCAATCCCGACAGCGACATGCAGCAGGCCTTGCAGCTGATGACGGGCAAGGTCGATGAAGTGCGTCAGTCGCTGCCGCCGTCGACGCGGATCGTCATCGAGCGCATGACGCCGTCGGTGTTTCCGATCCTGAGCTACAACCTCACGGGCTCGCTGACGCCGGTCGATCTCGCCGACGTCGCCCGGTTCCAGCTCCGCCCGCTGCTCAGCCGCATCCCGGGGATCGCCAGGGTCGACGTGATCTCGAGCGAAGAACGCGAGGTTTCTGTCATCGCGGATCCGGAGAGGCTTGCGGCCGCGAAGTTGAGCCTCGAGCAGCTCGAAGACGCGTTGAGGAAGGCGAATCAGGTCACGTCTGTCGGCCGTCTGCCGAAGGATTATCAGCAGTTCCTCGTGCTCTCGACATCAGAGCTCAGGAACCTCGAGGACGTGAAGCGAGTCGTGGTGGCGTTCAGACAACAGGCGCCCGTCTACGTCGGGGATGTCGCCGAAGTGCGGGAGGGGGTCGTCGATCGCACGACGCTGGTGACCGGCAACGGCCAACCGGCCGCGGTCGTGACCATCGGTCGTCAAATCGCCGGGAACATCGTCGCGATCGCCGACGGCGTCGAGGAGACGCTGAAAGCGCAGGCCGGCTCGATCCCGGCGGGGATCAAGATCTCGAAGGTCTACGACCTGGCCGAGTTCGTGCGCGAGGCGGTCGCCAGCGTCAGCGAAGCGATTATCGTCGGCGGTCTGCTCGCGGTGCTGGTGCTGCTGGCGTTTCTGCGCGACTGGCGGGCGACCTTCGTGGCGGCGATCACGTTGCCGCTGACGATCGTCGGCACGTTCTTCATCCTGCGCATCGCTCACGGCACGATCAATCTGATGTCGATGGGCGGGCTGGCGATCGCGATCGGCCTCGTCATCGACGATGCGATCGTGGTGGTCGAGAACATCCATCGTCATCTCGGCGCCGGTGATGCGCCGCGCGTGGCGGCCGAGCGCGGTACCGACGAGCTCGTCGCAGCGGTTGTGGGGTCGACGCTGACGACGGTGGTCGTGTTTCTGCCGCTGGGCCTGCTGCAGGGTATGGTCGGGCAGTTCTTTGCCGCGCTGTCGTTGACGCTGGCGGGCGCCGTGCTGCTCTCACTGCTGTATGCGCTGCTGCTGATTCCCGTACCTGCCGCCGCGTTCCTCCGAACCCGCGAACACGGCGGGCATGAGCTCGACTCGCTCAGCGCTCGATATCAATCGCTCCTCAGGCGCGCCATGAGTCACGCGTGGCTGGTCGTCGGCGTCACTCTCGCGGTGGCAGCAGTTGGTGCGCTGCTGTTTTTCCGGTTGGAGACCGGCTTCCTGCCCGACATGGACGAGGGCGGCTACGTGATCGACTACGTGACGCCGAGCGGAACGTCGCTCGCCGAGACCGATGCGATGCTGAAGCGCATCGAGCGCCAGCTCGGTGCCACGCCGGAGATCGCCGGCTTCACCCGGCGGACCGGAACCGAGCTCGGCCTCTTTGCCACCGAGCAGAACAGCGGCGACATCCTCGTGCGTCTCAAGCCGGCAGGTCAGCGATCGCGCTCGGCTGACGATCTCATCTCGGAGCAGCGTGAGGAGTTCGCGAAGACCGTGCCCGGCGTCGAGATCGAGTTCGTCAAGCTGCTGCAGGACATGCTGGGCGATCTCGAAGGCGCGCCGCAGCCGATCGAGATCAAGTTGTTCGGCGACGATCTGTCGACGCTGCTGACGATTACCGAACGTGTCTCGGCAAAGCTCGAACACGTCGAAGGACTCGTCGATCTGGTCGAGCCGCGCACCGGCAATCCCGAGCTCGAAGTCCGCGTCGATCCGACGCGCGCCGCGAAGGCCGGCTTTACTCCAGACCAGGTGTCGACGCAGCTGTCCTCGGGACTGCTCGGGAACGTGGCGACCGAAGTGCGGCGCGGCGATCGGCTCATCGATCTCCGGGTGCGCTATCCCGATCGGTATCGCTTCGACCCGCATTGGCTGCCGGAGTTTCCTCTCGCCGGGGCTGAAGGCGCTGTCACGCCGCTGTCGTCGACGGCAGACATCGTCTCCGTGAGCGCACAGGCGCAGCTGCATCGCGAGGATCTGAAGCAGATGCTGCCGATCACCGGTCGACTCGAGAACCGCGATCTGGGCAGCGCCATTCGGGAGATCGTCGGCATCCTGGATGCCGAGCATCTTCCCGTGGGCTACACGTATCAGCTCGGCGGGCAATACGAGAGCCAGCAGGAGTCGTTCCGGTCGCTCATCATCGTGCTCGCGATCGCAATGCTGCTGGTGTTCGGTCTGCTGCTGGCGCAGTTCCGTCAGTGGTCGTCGGCCGCGATCATCATGTCGGCCGCGCCGCTCTCGCTGGTGGGCGCGTTCGGGCTGCTGCTCATCACGCGGACACCGCTGAACGTCTCGTCGTTCATGGGGCTGATCCTGCTGATCGGCCTGATCGTCAAGAACGGCATCATCCTCGTCGACTACGCCGAAGC
>DATFRP010000344.1:0-19145 GCA_035263125.1 Vicinamibacterales bacterium | reverse complement strand
TCGTCGTGCACACCGGTGGCGTCGGCTATTTCGGCGAGCTGGTGCGGCGCGGCTTCGTCGACGTGCTGCTCGCCGGGAATGCCTTCGCGGTCCACGACGTCGAGCAGGCGCTCTTCGGCACGTCGCTCGGCGTCGATCTCGAGACCGGCCGGGCGATCGAAGGCGGCCATCGCCATCACATGCGCGCGATCAACGCGATCTACCGCGCCGGCGGATTGCGGCCCGCGGTCGAGAGCGGCGTGCTCACGTCGGGCGCGATGTACGAGTGCATCCGGTGCGGCGTGCCGTACGTCCTCGCCGGCAGCATCCGCGACGATGGGCCGCTGCCGGAGACGCTGATGGATCTGATCGAGGCGCAGGAGCGCTATGCCGCGGCGTTGGCGAACAACGTGCAGCTCGTGCTGATGCTGTCGTCGATGCTGCACAGCATCGGCGTCGGCAACATGCTCCCCTCATGGGTGCGCGTCGTCTGTGTCGACATCAACCCGGCGGTGGTCACGAAGCTGAGCGATCGCGGATCGCAGCAGACCGTCGGCGTCGTCACCGACGTCGGGCTGTTCTTGCACCGGCTCGCCGAGGCCCTGTGCTCGTAGAGGAAACGGAGGGGGCGGAGGAAACGGATTAACAGGAGACACGGAGAAACGGAGGTCGGACGGAGGCAGGAACGCTCACAACATACTGCGCCTGGGTGGGCTGTCAGCGAGTCAGCAAGGAGCTCGGTCTGACCTCCGTTTCTCCGTTTCTCCTGTTAATCCGTTTCTCCGTGACCTCCGTTCCTTCAGAAGCCGAAGTTCACTCCAATATCAACGCGCCGCGGATTGATCACATCGCGCGGGCGGCCGAAGAACGGCGAGGTCTGCACGCCGCTGTAGCCGACATAGTTCGCGCGGTTGGTGAGGTTCTGCGCCTGCGCGTACAAGGTCACGCGATAGCGACCCACCTGCGGCACAGAGATCGTTTGCGCGGAGATCACTCCGTTGATCGAGGTGACGCTGATGCCGGTCTGAGGCGGTGTCGTGGGGTTCGCCCTCCCGAACGTGAACGTGTAGTTCACATTCCCGTTCAACGCGAACTGCCTGCTCGCACGCTCTGTGTTCCGCGCGATCCCCGCTGGTCGATCGTTGAAGATCAGATCGCCGTTGTCGTCGAAGCCGGTCTGCAGGGTATACGGCGTTCCGCTGGACATGTTCGCCAGCAGCGACGTGGTGAGGTTCTTCACGGTCTGCGCACTCCACTGCACGATGAAGCGGTGCGGAACGTCTCCGTTGGCGACGCCCCACTCCTGCGAAAGGCTGCCGGTGGGGGACACACTGAAATCACCGTCAGTGTTGTTGCGCAGCCATCCCGCCGTGTACTGCCCGGTGAACGACATGCGCCGCCAGTCGATGAGCGGCTGATTCTGCGCGCTGGGGAGACCCGGGAGCGATTGCGGTGGAGGCGTCGCAGCAGGCGCGGCGCCGGCCGCGCCCTGAGGACGTGGCGGCGCGGGTGGAGGCCGGTTCAAGCTCGTATTGAAAAAGACCGTGACCGTGTCCTGACGCGACCGCGCGTCCGACACCACCTGAATCACGTTGCCGAAGTCCGGCAACGGACGGACCCCATCGACGGGAGCGTTCAGGTTCTCTCCGCGCTGCAGCGATGTCCCGGTCATATGCGCCCACGTCACGCTGATCCGCGACTGACGCGTCAGCTGACGATCGACGCCGCCGCTGAAACGGAGCTGACGCGGCATCCGCACACCATCGCTCAGCAGATAACGATTGACCGGCGGGATGACGCCGGTCGTGCCGGGATCCGGATACGACGGGTCCGCGACGTTGAGCTCTTGTTGGCGGATGCCGTCGACGCGGAGCGTCTGCTCGTACGTGCCGTTGCCCAGCCAGTCGTAGAAGAGGCCGCTGCTGACCCGGTATGAGGTTCTTCCGCTCGTGCCCGGCGACCACGTGACCCCGAACCGCGGCCCCACGTTGTTGAAGTCGGAGACATGCGTCTGCGCCTCGTAGCGCAGGCCCGGGCTGAGCGTGAGGTTGCGTCGGACGCGGATGTCGTCCTGCAGGTAGAGCGCGCCCTGCAGATTGAAGTACTCGACGTTCGGATCGCCAACCCGCCTGGTGTAGCTGCGAGGATCATTGGCTTCAAACGCGGCCAGGCTCTCGAATGTGTAAGTACCGAGATAGTTCGAGGTCGAGTCCGAGTGATACCACCCGTTGTCGAGCACAATCCCGAGCCGGACGGAGTGGATGCCGCGCACGTAGTCCAGATCTGACGCCACGTTCGCGGATCGATTGCGGGAACCGCCCGACAGCTGCTGTCCGCCGCTCGTGAACGAATCGAGCACCCGAATCGTCGGAGCCTCCAGCATCGAGTGCGTGCTCGAGTCGCTCCAGCTCACCTGCACCCGGTTGTTGATGAAGAACCGCCGGCCGAGCGGGCCGACATGCTGCGCGCGCATCGCGTAGTTCATCGACTCGGTTTCATAGGCGCGTTCCGGCAGATCGTAGTCGCCGATGCCGAGGTTGTGACTCCAGCGGCCCGACCGATTGAAGCCCAGGCGCAGCGTCTGATCTTTGGTCAACGCGTGATCGAGGGTGGCGTTCATGTTCAGTTGATCGGTCGGCCTGCGTACGCCAAGTGCCTCCGATCGCGTGCCCGACACCAGCGCCGCGTTGAGATTCGGCGTGATGAACGACGTCACGCCTCCCAGGTTCAGACTGAACGAGGTGCGGTTGCGCGCCAGCGAGCCGCTCAGGCCCATCGAGTAGTCCTGCGATCGCTCCGGCCCTTTCTTCTCGACGAACGGGCTGCGTCCGGTCATCGAGCCGTCGCGGATTCGGCTGCTGACGTTGCCGCGAATCGGGCCGAGCCCCGGCTGCGTGACGATGTCGATCTGAATGCCGCCGGCGAAATGGTTCTCGGCGGCGAACGCATCGCGCGAGATCCGGATCATGCGAATCTGCGACTTCGGCGGCAGCTGCGCACCCTCGAAGCTGTCGACTTTGATCACCGCCCCGACGCCGGCCATCTCCTGCAACTGCCGCTTCAATTCGTCAGGATCGTCAGAGAGCGCGTCGATCTGTTCGCGCGTCAGCGTCGTGCCGAAGGCCGGGCCGCGCGGATCGGATGCAGCCCGCTGTGGATCCTGGCCGACCGTCACCGTGTCCTCGAGCTTCTGAATCGCCAGCACGACACGCTGACGGTTGTCGCCAGCGCGAACACGGACATCCGGCAAAGTGCCGGCGTCGAAACCTGGGAACTCCACCTTGATCGCGTAGCGGCCGGGTGCGAGCCCGCCCATCGTCGCGACACCTTGTTGGGAAGTGTCTCCGGTTTGCGTGGGCCGGGGCTCTGGACCATCGATGCGCGTCACCGTGACCTTTGCACCGGGAATCACCGAGTCGGTCTGATCCGCCACGGTAATCGTCAGACGTCCCGCCGTCGCCTGCGCAAACGCAAGAACCGGGACGAGCACGAGGACGAGACACGCTCTCGCTGTGCGATACATCATCGACGCACCTCGAACCTCCTGGGATCGATGCGAGCGTTGATCCGGAATCGATCGACGTTGGTTTCCTCGGTGGTATCTGCACCGATCGCGCGGCGTATGCGGAACGGCAGCTTCAAGCCATCGACATCGCGGTAGTCGGCGTAATAAAGGCGGTATTCCGCGGGCTTGCCCAGAGCCTGCCCCTGCCAGGTGAGCATGATCGGCAGATGCGACTCCTTGAGGATGAAGAGACGCGACGCGAAGTTCGCCGGACCCCTGGCATCGAGCACGTCGGCCTGACCCTGCGGCGCTTCGGCCGTGCCCGCAGGGGCGAAGGTGATTGGAAAACTGCTGAAGGAACCGACGAACATGCCAAGCCACCATCGTGCAAAGTCCTGCTTGGCGGTGTTGACTCGAACTGCGGCGAGCTGCGGGGGTGGCCCGCCTCGGCCTGCAACCGGAGGTGGCCCGGCGCCGGGTGGGGGCGTGGGAGGAGCCGGGATCTGGATCAGCTCGTCGCCGTTGAATCCGTTGGCCGTCGGACCACTCTCGCGCGCCGGGATCTCATCGCGCCGCACACACCGGTCGGGCAATTCGCAGGAGATCTCGAATTCGATCGGAACGAGGTTGTCGCCCTGAATCTGCCGCGTCCGACCATTGATGACGAAGGTCTTGACCGCCGACAGCCGCTTTTCACCACCGAGCGCTTCACGCGCCGAGGCCACGATGGCCGACGCATCGGCGGCAGGCGTCTGCGACTGACCGGCAAGAGTCGCCAGCGCAGCAACGAGCGTGTACAAGGACAGAACGAGGACGCGCACTTCCCCCTCCTGCAACTGCCGTTTAGACACCGCGAAGGGGGAAATGGTTGGGGCATCGGCGGGTCCGCCTTCGCCAAGGCTACGGCGCGACCCGCTTGTCTAGACGACTGCGCGTGCCGCGGGCGCGCGATCGATCAGGCATTCGACCACACGTGTCAGCGCCTGCTCGAGACCCGCGCGCGTACGAGGTGTGCCGAGACATAGGCGCACGGCGCGTGGCGCCTGCTCGCCAACGGCAAACTCGGACGATGCGTTGAGGACCACGCCGCGGGCGCGCACCTGTGCCACGAACGCGTCCGAGGACCAGCGTGCCGGCAGCGACAACCACATATGGTGGCTCGTAGGATGGGACTGCACGCGCTCTCCGGCCAGCAGACGTCGAGCCATCATCTGTCGCGCCGCGCCTTCGCTCCGCTTCCATGCGGCGATGCGCGCGGCGGTGCCATCCTCGATCCAGCCGCAGAGGAGATCGGCTCCGATTGGTGAGGTGCTGATCATCGTCGCCCATACGGCTCTCGTAATCTTCTCGACGAGCGGCGCGGGCGCGACCACACAGCCGAGGCGAAGCCCCGGAAACAGGCTCTTCGACAGGCTCGTCACGTACACCGTCGACTGCGGGAGGAGCGGACGCAGCGGCGTCCGCTCGGGTGAGAGGAAGCCGTAGGTATCGTCCTCGACGATCATCAATCGATACTTCTCGGCGATCGCCGCGATCTGTCGTCGACGCTTCTCTGACATCACAGTGGAGAGCGGGTTCTGCATGCGCGGCATGCAGTAGAGAACGCGCGCGCGCGTCGACCGGCACGCCACTTCGAGCGCGTCGGGACGCAGGCCTTCGTTGTCTACGGCGACGCCGCGCAGCTTGAGACGCATCTGCTGCGCGATCAAGCGGACGCCCGAATAGGTGAGCTCCTCGGTCAAAACCACATCGCCCGGACCAACCAGTGCCGCCAACGTGGTTGCCAGCCCGTGCTGCGCACCCGCGGTGAGCACGATCGTGTCCGGATCGGCTTGCGTCCCCAACTGCGCGAGCCACGCCGCCATCGCCTGGCGATGCCGCAGATGACCACGCTTGGGTGCGTAGCCGAGCAGCTGCGTCCAGGGAAGGATCCTGCGCTGGAACAGATGGGCCTCCAGGTGAGCGACCTCCTTGTCCGGCATCAGGATGTTGATGCTGAGGTCGAGCACGCCGGGCTCGTATTCACTCTCCTCGGGCTCGGCTCCGCGGATGAACGTGCCGCGGCCGACATGGCCCGAGATCAGACCGCGTCGCGACGCTTCTGCGTACGCGCGCGTGATAGTTGTCACGGTGACACCGAGATGGTCGGCGAGATCGCGATGCGGTGGAAGCCGCGCGCCCGCCCGCAATGCACCGCGCTGCACGTCGTCATCGATCGCGTCGGCGATGGCCCGATAGACCGGGCCCTTCCGCGTGTCCAGGTTCGGGAGCCACATTGTCATTGCCGCAATATACGCATTGCGGCGCAATCAATCCACATGTCATGGGGACAATGTATGACGACAGGAGATCTAGGAATCAGGAATCAGGATGCAGGAGGATGCAGGAGGCAGGAAGCGGGAGAGTGGGAAGCAGAGTCAGACCTGACCCGTTGCCACCGGCTGATCCCTGCTGCATCCTGATCCCCGATTCCTGCTGCATCCGGATTCCTGAATCCTGCTTCCTGGATCTCCTGTTGAGTGGCAACGAGCATCACCTCTTCGGCGTCATAACGGGCAGAGTGCTATCCTGATTCCGACTATGGGCAAACGCATTTTTCTCTTCCTGGCCACGAACCTCGCCGTCATCCTGATGCTGTCGATCATCGTCCGGATTCTGGGGATCGACCACTATCTGGGACGGCAGGGAATCGACTTCGGCGGGCTCGCGATCTTCTCGCTGATCTGGGGAATGGGCGGTGCCTTCATCTCCCTGCTGATCTCGCGCTGGACTGCGAAGCGCGCCCTCGGCGTGCAGCTCGTCAGCGGCCGTACTGGCAATAGTCAGTCGGATTGGTTGTATCAAACGATCGAGCGGCTGACGCGGCAGGCGAACCTTCCCATGCCCGAAGTCGGGATCTACGACTCGCCGGAAGTGAATGCCTTCGCCACCGGACCGAGCAAGAAGAAGAGTCTCGTTGCCGTGTCGAGCGGGCTCATGCGATCGATGCGTCCCGAAGAAGTCGAGGGCGTGCTCGGGCACGAGGTCACACATATCGCCAATGGCGACATGGTCACGATGGTGCTGCTGCAGGGCGTGATGAACGCGTTCGTGATCTTCTTCTCGCGCGTGATCGCGTACGCAATCGTCCGCGGAGACTCGCGCGACCGACGCGGCGGCGGCATGGAGTTCCTCGTCATCATGGTCCTGCAGATCGTCCTCGGCATTCTCGGCTCGCTCGTCACCGCGTGGTTCTCGCGGCAGCGTGAGTTCAAAGCCGATGCCGGCGGCGCGCACCTGGCTGGACGCGAGCGCATGATCGGGGCGCTGCGCCGGCTCCAGGCGAACCAGCAGCTCGTCGACACGAGTCATGAAGCGCTGGCGACGATGAAGATCAACGGCGCGCGCAGCTGGATGGTGTTCTTCCACACCCATCCGCCGCTCGAAGCACGCATCGCCGCGCTCGAGAACGCACGATAATTCAGACCTGTAGGGGCGGGTCTTGCTCTCGAGACCCGCCTCGGATGCCGGGTCCAAAGGACAGGACCCAGCCTACGAACGTCTGCCACGAGCACTTCGGTGCACACGACACTCGTCTCGACCTCTCAGCTCGCGTCACACCTCGCCGACTGGGCGACCGTCGACTGCCGGTTCGATCTCCACGACGAAGCGTGGGGCCGCGATCAGTATCTGGCTTCGCATATCCCCGGCGCGGTGTACGCGAACCTGAACGACGATCTCTCCGGGCCGCGGACCGGACGGAACGGACGACATCCACTGCCAGCACTCGAGGCGCTCGCATCGACGCTCGGACGTCTGGGGATCTCGAACGACACGCAGGTCGTCGCCTACGATCAGGATTCGGGCATGTACGCCAGCCGCTTGTGGTGGCTCTTGCGCTTTGCGGGCCATCGCGCCGCCGCCGTCCTCGACGGAGGGTGGACGACCTGGACGCGCGAAGGGCGGCCGACACACAGCGGCCAGGAGCAGCGGCGGCCGGTCATCTTCACGCCCGGGACCCCTCTCGAAGAACCGGTGCTCATCGACGAAACCGCCGCCGCGGTCCGCGATCATCAGCGAGTGCTCGTCGACGCCCGCGCCCCCGAACGCTACGAGGGTCGGGTCGAGCCCATCGATCGTGTGCCGGGTCACATCCCGGGCGCCGTCAATCGCTTCTTCAAAGACAACCTGACGCAAGACGGCACGTTCAAGCCGCCCGACACACTCCGCGAGCAGTTCACGAAGGTCCTTGCCGGGCACGAGCCGACGCAGGCCATCCTGTATTGCGGGTCGGGAGTGACCGCCTGCCACAACGTTCTGGCGATGGAGCACGCTGGCCTTCATGGCGCGCGGTTGTACCCTGGATCGTGGTCGGAATGGTCCAGCGATCCGTCCCGTCCGATTGTGAAGGCTTGAACGCCCCAGCCAACCCTCCGAGGCGCAGTTCCGTCCAAAGAGCCCGGAGGAGATAAATGGTCCGCGCCATCTGTGTAACAGCCGTGTTCGTCGCTGCCGCTGCCGCTGTCCTTCCGGCTCAACGCAATCGCGAACGCGATCGCAGTTTCGGCCTCTCGAACGACGAGTGGTGTCGCGACGAACGGCGTGCCGATTTCTGCGAGGTGCGCGAATCCACCATCCCGAATTCGAACACCATCTACCTCGATGCCAGAGGGAACGGCGGCGTCGCGGTTCGGGGGTGGGATCGGTCGGAGACGCGAGTGCGTGCGCGCATCACGGTCTACGACGACAGTCGCGAGGCAGCTGAAAAGCTGGCGAAAGAAATCACGATCACGACCAATGGCGGCCGCATCCGTGCCGACGGACCGGAGCGGGATCGTCGAAGTCGCTCACGATGGAACGATGACCGGTATTGGAACGTCGCGTATGAGTTGCAGGTGCCCCGCAAGGCCGACCTCAGCGTCGACGCCACCAATGGCGGCATCGATGTCCAGGATGTGCGCGGCCGCGTCGACGCCCACACGGTCAACGGCGGGATTGCGATGAGCGATGTCGGCGGCGAGATTAGAGGCGAGACGGTGAATGGCGGATTGCACGTCGAGTTGGCGGGCGAGAAGTGGGATGGCCCCGGGCTCGATCTGAAGACCGTCAACGGTGGCGTCGACCTTCGAGTACCGTCGGGCTTCTCAGGAGAGCTCGACGCCCGCACATCGAATGGTGGAATCTCGGTCGACTTCCCGATCACCGTCTCTGGGCTGATCAACAATCGCCGTCAAATCACCGCAACGCTCGGATCGGGAGGACCACGGCTGCGCCTCTCGGCCGTGAACGGCGGGATCTCCATCTCCCGCCGTTAACGCGGCGGGAGCAGTAATGCAGAATTCAGAATGCAGACGCATGGAGGCAACGGAGGGCTCGGAGGAAACGGATTAACAGGAGAAAACGGAGGAACGGAGAGTTAGAACATGCTTCTCCGTTTCTCCGTTCCTCCTGTTAATTCCGTTCCCTCCGCCGCCCTCCGTTGCCTACCACACTAGTCCAGTCTGCATTCTGCAGTACCCGAGCCCGCGCCCGGGCTCGGGTACACTCTCCCGATGCCCCCCGTCGTCGAATCCCCCGAACAATCTACGCTCGCTGCTCACGACTCGCCTTCCGTCTGGGCCACCGTCAAGGAAGCCATTCGCGGTTCACGTCAGGACTTTACTGAAGCGCCGGTCGGTCGCGCCGTCGTGCTGCTCGCCGTGCCGATGGTGCTCGAGATGCTGATGGAGTCGGTGTTCGTGGTTGCCGACGTGTTCTTCGTCGGCCGTCTCGGGCCCGACGCCGTCGCCACCGTCGGCATCACCGAATCGTGGATGACGGTGATGTACGCGCTGGCCGCCGGGTTGTCGATTGGCGCGATGGCAACGGTCGCGCGGCGCATCGGCGAAAAAGATCATGACGGCGCCGCACGCGCCGGCGTGCAGTCGATCGTGCTCGGCGTGGCGGTGGCCATCGTGCTCGGATCGATCGGCTCGCTCTTCGGCCCGCGTCTGCTCGCCGTCATGGGCGCGAGCGACGAGGTGCTGCGAACGGGGGCGACCTTTTCGCGCGTGATGCTCGGTGGATCTGGCACCGTGTTGCTGCTCTTCCTGATGAACGCGGTCTTCCGTGGCGCCGGGGATGCCGCGGTCGCCATGCGTGTGCTCTGGTTTGCCAACGCGATCAATATCATCCTCGGGCCGTGCCTGATCTTCGGGCTCGGACCGTTCCCCGAGATGGGCGTGGCGGGCGCCGCCATCGGGACGACGATCGGCCGCGGCTGCGGCGTGCTGTATCAGCTGTACCACCTCGCCCGACGAAGCGGCCGCATCGAGATCCACGCGACGCATCTTCGTTTCGATCCGGGCGTGATGCGAACCATCCTGCGCATCTCCGGCACGGCGACGTTGCAGAACTTCATCGCAACGGCGTCGTGGATGGGTCTCGTGCGAATCCTCACCGGGTTCGGGAGCGCCGCCGTCGCCGGTAACACGATCGGGATCCGCATCATCTTGTTCGCGCTGCTGCCCTCGTTCGGTGTGAGCAACGCAGCGGCCACGCTCGTCGGACAGAACCTTGGCGCGGGCAAGCCCGATCGTGCAGAAGCGGCGGCGTGGAAGGCCGGGCTCTACAACACGATCTGTCTCGGGTCCGTCGGCGCAATCTTCCTGCTGTTCGCGCCCCAGCTGATTGCCCTCTTCACGAGCGATCCCGACGTCGCACGCTACGGCGTCGGCTGCCTGCGCTTCGTGTCGGCCGGCTTCCTCTTCTACGGCTACGCGATGGTCTTCACCGCGTCATTCAACGGGGCGGGCGACACGCGCACACCGACGCTGATCCATCTCGCCTGCTTGTGGATGTGGGAAATTCCGCTGGCCTGGACGCTCGCGCGCCCGTTCGGCTTCGGTCCAACCGGCGTCTTCATCGCCGTCAGCATTGCGCTTTCGACGATGGCCCTCGTCAGCGGCTGGCTGTTCTCGAAGGGGAGTTGGAAGACGCGGCGTGTGTGATCGCCTAGAGGCAACGGAGGTGACGGAGGGAACGGATTAACAGGAGAAACGGAGTAACGGAGTTCGGACGGAGTTCGCCTCCGTTCGTCCTCCGTGGCTCCGTTTCTCCTGTTGACCGTTTCCTCCGTGATCTCCGTTACCTATAGAGGCCAGGGATCACAGTGACAGTAAACCCATCCTGATTCGGCGCGGCGTACTGCTTGTGGTGGCGGATCTGCGAGTAGCGGATGGTCACGAGCGCGTCGAAGCCGGCTTCGGGCTGCGGGTGGATCTGCAGCGTCATCTCCTGGTTGGCGGTCGACAGCGCGCGCGCGACGTCGGGCTTCGCGAAACCGATCACGAAGACGTCACCGCTCGGCAGCTTGTGTGTCTCGTAACTCCGATATCGCCGCACGGCGAAGAGCGGCGCGTTGGGAAGCCCAGGCGAATAGGTGAAGCCGTAGACTCCGCCGGGCAAGCCGTTCACGCCCGTGCCTTCTTCCTCCGACATGACAGGCCGCACCTGATGCGCGATGCGAAGCGCCTCCTGATCAGCAGTCGGCGGCAACTCGGTATAGACAACTCTGCTCATGGGCCTTGTGATTCTACTCGTTCCCTACGCCCACCCCAACCTGGCAGGCGACTCCGGTACCCCCGATCCCGCAGTAGCCATCGGGGTTCTTGTCGAGATACTGCTGATGATAGTCCTCGGCGTAGTAGAAGGGGGGCGCGTCGAGGATCTCGGTCGTGATGCGCCCGAAGCCCGCCGCCGTCAATCGATCCTGATACGACGCTCGAGAAGCTTCGGCCGCCCGCTTCTGCTCCGGCGTGTAGCAGTAGATCGCAGACCGGTACTGCGTGCCGACATCGTTGCCCTGGCGCATCCCCTGTGTAGGATCGTGATTCTCCCAGAACAGCTTCAGCATCGCGTCATAGCTGGTCTTCTTCGGATCGAAGACCACGAGGACGACCTCGGTGTGCCCGGTCATGCCGGAGCAGACTTCCTTGTATGTAGGGTTCGGCGTGTAGCCGCCCGCGTATCCGACGGCCGTCGAGTAGACGCCGGGCGCCTGCCAGAACTTGCGCTCCGCTCCCCAGAAGCATCCCATGCCGAACACGGCCTGCTCCAGTCCCGCGGGAAACGGCGGGACGATGCGATTGCCGGTCACGTCGTGAGTCTCGGGCACTTTCATCGGCGTCTCGCGGCCAGGAAGCGCATCTTCGGGTCGTGGCAGGCGAAGCTTCATGGGACTAAAGATGGACATGAGGACCTCAGTGTAGGCCGGGTCCTTTGGACCCGGCGTCAGCTCTGTCTAAGATGCATGAAGTGAGCGAGACGTTGCAATCAACAGATCCTCGGCGGCGTCCCGAGCCCGAGGAAGGGCCGCTCGCCATCATTCACGAGGACGACCAGCTCATCGTCCTCGACAAACCCGCGGGTATGGTGGTGCACCCCACATACAAGAACACCTCGGGCACGCTGCTCAATGCTGTGCTGTGGCGCGTTCGACACCGCGTCGACGCCCAGCCGGGCATCCTGACGCGACTCGACAAAGACACGTCGGGCCTCGTCGTGATCGCGCTCACCCCGTCGGCGCACGCGACGCTGCAGAAAGACATGACCGCCGGCCGTGTCAGCAAAGAGTATGTCGCGGTCGTACGAGGGAGGCCCGCTCCGTCTCACGGTCGGATCGTGTTGCCGCTCGGACGCGATACCGCCGATCGACGACGCGTGGTCGTTCGGGAAGACGGCGCGTACTGCGAAACCCACTACGAGACCATCGGTGAAGCAATGGCTGGCGCGTCAATCGTTCGTTGCTCGCTCGTGACTGGTCGCACGCATCAAATCCGCGTGCATCTGGCCGCGCAGGGTCATCCGATCGTCGGCGACAGCCTGTACGGACAGCCCGACGCGCGTATCGCACGACAGGCGCTGCATGCGTGGCGAGTGGCGCTGCCGCATCCGGTGACGCGACAGCGCATCGAGGTTGAAGCGCCGCTCCCCGACGACATTCGACGCCTGCTCGATCAGAACTTCACGCTGTAGAGCAGCTTGACGTTTCTCCCCATCTCCGGCGCGAGATCCTTGATGAGCGAGAGGTGGTTCCGATACAGCTCGTTCGTCGCGTTGTCGAGCCTGCCGGTGATCGTGTGGACCACGCCGCCGCGCGCAATCGAGTACGCGCTGAACAGACGCAGCAGCGTGTATCCAGCCGTCGGCGTTTCTGTGACGAAGACGCGATCCTGCGTCGCAGCCGCGATCGCTTCGCCTCCGGCTTGAAACGCGTTGTGCTGAAAGCGCAGCCCACCGCGAAACCGCAGCGGCGGAATGCGTGGAAGCGGTTCGTTCGAGGCGGCAAGCGACCCACGCACGTAATCGAGTCCCAATTCCAGCGAGAGATTCGCGGTGATGTGCACGTCGGAATGTGCCTCGATGCCCTGCAGGATGCTGTCGGCTGAGACATTCTCGACGATTGGAAATTCGTCGGCCGCCGCCGGCGCCGCGCTGATGTCACGCGCGGGGAAACGCGCCACGAACTCCGGAAGGCGGGCCTCGAACACCGCTTCACTGAGCGGGGCGCGGAACACGTAGTCGCTGATCGTGTTGCGAAAGTAGGTGACTTCGCCCGATGCACGGGCGCTGCGCCAACGGAGCGCCACGTCGACACCGAGCGCGTGCTCGGGCCGCAGATCCGGGTTGCCCACCTCGAATGCGAAGTTCCCTGCGTGCGGACCGAAGTAGAACAGCTCCTCGAGCGCGGGGTTGCGGGCCGCACGGGCGACGCTCACCGCGATTGTCAGCCTGTCGTCAGCCGCGGCCGGCCGCAGCAACAACCCGATCGATCCCGAACCGCTGGTGAACACGCGGCCGGCTTCACCGACGGGTTCATACCCTGTGTGATCGACGCGGGCGCCGAACTGGAACGTGAGGTGCGGCCATGTCACTTCTTCATAGAGAAACGCCGCAGCACCACGCTGATCGACCGCTGGCGACAGCGCTTCCTCACCTGTCGCATCGAACGCGCGTCCGAGGAACCATCCACCGATGCTCCCCTTCATCCGTCCGATCGCACGGTGCGAGCCCATCACCTCGAACTCGTTGGTGTCGTTGGTGAACGATGTGCCGACTTCGCTTCCCTCCAATTCGTCGTGTGCGTATCGACGGACCGCAAGGGTCGCACGGTACGAGTCGAATGGGCCGTCGAGTCCTTGAGCTCCTGCGCGCAACGACAGCGCGTGACGCCGCGGCGTCAGCTGCACCTGACCGTCCTCGACGACTGGAATGCCGTACTTCGTGTCGTCGTAGCCGTAGCTGCCACCGAGGTATCCCTTCGTACCGGTCCACGAGAGGCCGACGTTCGCGAAGCCATTGCGGGACTGTGAATTCGAGAGATCATCGAGCGGTGTCGAAACGTCGCCGGATCTCCGGCCACCGCCCCCCAGATGCAGCGCGACGCGTCCGTTGCCAACGTTGACGTCTCCTGCGGCACCACCTTCCTTGGCGGCCGACCCGAGATCGAACGTGAACGTTCCGCTCGCTCCGCGCTGCGGCGTCATCGGGATCTCGTCGGTGATCACGTTGACGAGGCCACCAACCGCATTGGATCCGTACAACAGCGTGGCGGGTCCGCGCACGACCTCGATCCGCTGCGCCGACGCAGGGTTGATGGGGACGCCGTGATCGCCCGACTGCGTCGAGAGGTCTCCGAGGCGCTGCCCGTCCTGCAGGATGAGCACGCGATCGCCGTCGAGTCCCCGGATCACGGGACGCGCGGGCGCAGGGCCGAAGCTTCGTGCGGCCACTCCGGGTTGACTCTCGAGCGTCGCGCCGAGCGACATCTCCAGCTGTTTGGACAGCTCCTGACCCGACAGCACCGATGTCGGCTGGAATGAGTCGAACTGACTGCGTGCATCCGGGCTGACCGACACGAGCTCGCTGAAGTGCACCTCCGGATCGACGGGGACGACAACCGGTTGAATGCCCACGGCCACTTTGATCTCCATTCGACGCGAAGAATAGCCGTCAGCGCGGACCGACACATGATAGGTACCGGGCGGCATCGGTCCGAAGATGAACTGGCCGTCACTGCCCGAAGTCGTTTCGCGTTTGAGCTCGTCGATGATGACCGTTGCGTTGCTGACAGGGGCGCCGGTCAATGAATTGATCAACCGTCCAGACAGAGGGACGTCCGTCTGCGCGAGCGCAGGCGGGCCTGAGGCCACGACCGCCGCGCAGAGGACGCACGCCCAGGAACACGTACGTGCAGACATAAGCACCTCCCGAGTTGCGGATTGGCGTCGGCAACACGCCGACGTCTATGCGGACACGGGAGATGCGGGCGGTGCGCGGAGCGGAGGCCGCGCCGCAGAGACTTGCGCGGGCGCGACACACGATTCTTCGTGAGGGACTATGCCGGCTTCGACGACACGCTCGACGTGCTGCGCGGCCGAGGCAGGCGGGCGAACGAGGCGAGTCCAGTGACAGAGAACACAATGGAGCGGACGCTGCTCGGTGACTGATTCGCGACCCAGTCGATGCGACGAGGCGTCGTGGGGCGGGACGACAGCCGCGCACTCGTGGTCGTGACAGCCGTCCCTATGCGGAGCCGCAGACCAGATCGTCAACGTCATCACCGCGACGAGGGTCGGCGCGGCAATGAGGCGCGAGTGCGATCGCACCCAGGACAGCATGGAGCATCAGCGTATCCAGGGTCCCCCCCGTCGTCAACCCGGGCACGGCACGCCGTTCGCTTGTCGCAAGATGTTCATTGGACGCATCATCATTCGCTGAGATGCACCGTCTTCGTCCCCTGATCCTGATCGCGGCTTCCATGATCTGCATGAGCGCGTGGCTGACACCGGTATTCGCGCAGCACGATCATGAGCAGCCCGCTCCTTCGCGGGTGCCGAGTGGATGGCAATGGACCACCGACGGCGCTCTGTTCTTCGGCTTCAACGATCAGGAGCGCAAGTTCCGCGACTTCACCGCCTGGGAGTCACAGAACTGGGTCATGGGCGGCGGCCGACGCACTGTCGGCCGCGGGACGCTGCAACTGGGAACGATGCTGTCGTTCGAGCCGTTTACAATCGCCGACCTCGGCTCGCCCCAGGTGTTTCAGACCGGCGAGACGTTCGCGCGCGCGCCGCTGATCGACTATCAGCATCCTCACGACCTGATCATGGAGTTGAGCGGCTCCTATACACACCCATGGAGCCGAGGTGCATGGGTCGTCGCCATAGGCGTCGTCGGACCACCCGCGTTCGGACCTCCGCCCTTCATGCATCGCGCCTCGGCCACCGACAACCCGGAGGCGCCACTTTCGCACCACTACCTCGACTCGACCCACATCACGCCGGGCGTGATCACACTCGGCGGCACGATGGGATCGATGACGCTCGAGGGATCGTGGTTCCACGGCCGCGAGCCGGACGAAAACCGGACCGACATCGATCTCGGGACGCTCGATTCATATTCGCTAAGGGTCGGCTGGCAGCGCGGCCCCTGGTCTGGGCAGATCTCCGGGGCGCAGCTGACGATGCCAGAGGCCGCGACTCCGTACGACGCGCAGCGGCTGTCGGCATCGCTGACCTACACGCAACCGACCGGGCGCCACATCGCTTGGACCGCGGCCTTCGGACAGAAGCGCGAGATCCATGGAAACTTCGAGGCCTATCTGATCGAAGGGTCGATGCAGGCGACCCGACGAAACATCCTCTACCTGCGCGCCGAGTCGGTCGCCAAGGACATTCTCGATGCCGGCTTCCATCCGCGCGGCGTGTTCCATCGCCATCGCCAGTCCCAGGTCGGCGCACTGACGCTCGGCCTCGTACACGACTTCTTCGTCACGCCGGTGGGGCGCTTCGGCGTCGGCGCCGACGCCACCGGCTACCTCGTGCCCGACAACCTGCAGGAGCCGTACGGACAGCCGACGTCGTTTCATCTCTTCGTTCGCTTCCGGACGGATCGCGGTGCGGAGCACGTGCACGCATCGCGAGATAACGGAGGTTACGGAGGAAACGGACTAACAGGAGAAACGGAGAAACGGAGGTCGGACGGAGGCTACCTGTCTCGAACAACTCTCAGGGCCGGGGGCAGCTCGCTGTTGCAGCGCAAATGATCAAATCCATTCGTCCTCCGTTGCTCCGTTTCTCCTGTTAATCCGTTTCCTCCGCAACCTCCGTTACCTGTTCCTCCGACATCTCCGTTACCTGCTGAGATGAATTACGATCAGGCAGTCCCCATGCCGATCTCCCGGCGTCAATTCATCCAGACTGCGACGGCGACAGCAGCTGCCATTCCGCTCGCCATCCGTGCGCAGCAGTCTACGGGCGAGATCGCGTCGCCGCTGTTCCGGCACGGCGTCGCCAGCGGCGATCCGCTCACGGATCGCGTCATCCTATGGACACGCATCACACCACGATTGACCGGCAGCGGCACAGGTCCGATCGACGTCGCGTGGCAGATTGCGTCAGACGAGGCGCTCACACTGATCGTGGCGCGTGGAACAGCACCAGCGCCGGGAGAGAGAGACTTCACCGTCAAGGTGGATGCCGGGGGACTGCGCCCGGGACGGACGTATTACTACGCGTTCACGTCAGGCGGCGAGCGCTCGCCGATCGGCCGCACGCGGACGCTGCCGGAACGGGGCAATGCGCGGATGCGTCTGGCTTCGGTGTGCTGCTCGAACTACCCGGCCGGCTACTTCAACGTGTATCGCTGTCTCGCGAACCGGCCGGATCTCGACGCGGTCGTTCATCTCGGCGACTACATCTATGAGTTCGCGAATGGCCGATATGGCGATGGCACCGCCTCGGGACGCGTGCCGGTCCCGACCGGCGAAGCGGTCACGCTGGACGACTATCGTCACCGCTACGCCACGTATCGGAGCGACATCGATCTCCAGGATGCGCATCGTCTGCATCCCTTCATCGTCGTCTGGGACGATCACGAGCTCGCCAACGACGCGTGGTCGGGCGGCGCGGGCAATCATGCTCCGAGTCAGGGCGACTGGCAGACTCGGCGTGCCGGCGCGTACAAGGCCTACCTCGAGTGGATGCCGGTGCGCGAGTCGACGCAGCCGGGCATCCACCTGTATCGCGCATTTCGCTTCGGCGATCTGACGGACCTGATCATGCTCGACACGCGCGGGCTGCGCGATCAGCAGGTCGCGGGCAACGACGCGGCAGCGCTGGCTGATCCGCGTCGATCGCTCTTCGGCGCAGAACAGGAAGCGTGGTTCTTCGATCAACTGCGCGCGTCACAGCGCGCGGACACGAGGTGGCGACTCCTCGGCCAGCAGATTCTCTTCGCGCCACTGTCGCCTCCGGCGCTTCCCGTGCAGCGTCCCGATGTCTGGGACGGCTATCCTGCCGAGCGCACTCGCGTGTTGGATGTCATCGAGCACGATCGGATCAGCAACGTGGTCATTCTGACCGGCGACATTCACAGCTCGTGGGCGCTCGATGTGCCCCGCAATCCGTGGGGGTCTGGGTACGACGGAAACGGCGCCGGCTCGCTGGCAGTCGAACTCGTGACGCCTGCCGTCAGCTCGCCGCCGTTCTTCTCGACGCCGGCCCAGCGTGACGCGGCAAAAATGCTGCAGCCGCTAGCGCGGCATCTGAAGTACCTCGAGGGGGAGCATCGCGGCTACGTCCTGATCGACGTCTCGCGCGATCGGCTGCAGGCCGACTGGTATCACGTGCCCACCGTCGACACGCGCACCTCGGAGGAATCGAAAGCCGCGAGCTTCGTGTGCGAGCAGGGCTCGTCGCGTCTGGCCCGCGCCTAGCGCGCATCTCGTATCGATGGAGCGTGCATCCGACGCGCACACCATCGATGTCAAAGGCAGGCTACATCCAACCCAGGACGCGCGCCAGCTCCTGCACACCGTCGGCGGCCATTCGCACGACCGACGCGACCAGCAGCACGGCACTCGCCATCACAACGGCATCGACCGCGGCACGGACGCGGGGCAGATGCAGCCATCGCTGCATCAGCGCGAGCAGCGGTACGGCGGCGAGCGCCGGGGTGATCACCGCGAGCAGCCCCGCCATGGCGCCGGGCACACCTCCGGCGAAGTACCCGACGGCGACGACGTACGCGCCGACCGGTCCCGGCGTCGATCGCCCGATGAGCACAGCCTGACTCAGTTGTTCGTCCGTGATCGCCTGCGCCGTCACTACGAGATCGTGACGGATCTGTGGAAGCGACCCCATTCCGGCAAACGAGGTGACCGTCGCTTTCAGCAGGAGCGCATACAACGCCACGAAACTCATTGATCGACGGCCGCCACTTCCGCAGGCGCCGGCCTGCCCAGGAGCGCGCCCACTGCGGCGGAGACGAGCAGCACGCGGACCGGCGTTGTGCCGAGCAGCAGCAGACCTCCGACAACGGCAGCGATGATCGACGCCCGCGGAGCTGACGCGCGATTCAGATACGGCCGCATCAGATACCACGCGCTCGACGCTACCAGCACTGTGGCGGCGAGAACGCCAACGGCGATCGCCAGCCGCACGATCGGATAGCGATCGATGCGGACCAGCGTTGCGGCAAACGCGACCATCACGATCGATGCCGGGAGGGATGCCGCGACCAGCGAGACGAGCGCACCCGCCCACCCGCTGACGACCCAGCCAAGGCCGACGCAATATGCGAGGACGTTCGTGCCCGGCGTCAACCGCGACACCGCCGTCAATACCGCGTGTCCCTGATC
>DATFRP010000343.1:0-3565 GCA_035263125.1 Vicinamibacterales bacterium | reverse complement strand
GTCACGTTGTAGATGTCCAGGCCCCCAGTCAACCGCTGCCGACCGAAGCGCACGATCTTCTTGAAGCTCAGGTCGAGCTGCCGGTTACGTCCCGGATAGAACGTGCCCGGTTGGACGACGTTCGCGAAGAACAGCGCACCGGTGAGCGGGCGACCGATCTGCTGTGCGATCGCCGCAGCCGTTGCATCCGCCGGGCTCGCGGGGTTGATCGTGAGGGTCGCCGGCAACGAACCACCGAGCTGGTCGGTGCTGGCGTTGTTCGGCGTGCCGTTGAGGATCACGCGGTCGCGGTACACCGTGCTGACCAGCACGTCAGCTCTCGGGATGACGTACGAGGCCTGGCCATTGAATGACGTCTGGAACGGCGACGAGACGTGGCAATACGGGTTCGTCGCCCAGCCGGGATTCTCCGGGATTGCTGCACGCAGTTCGCACCAATCGTTGGTCACCTTGCCCGTGCTCGTGCCGCCCGAGAAGGTCACTCCCTTCACATTGCGCACGTTGAAGGTGACGTCGACGCCGTTGAACACCCGGGTGTCGTCGCCAATGTCCTTGGTCGAGCGCAGCACCAGGCTCTGGTTGCGGGCAAACGCGTCCGGCGTCTTGTTGAGGAATCCGCCGATCTGCGAGGGGCTGCCCGCCGGCAAGCGGCCAAGTGAATCGGTCGGCACCGGTACCGAGAACGTCGTGAAATCGCTCGGAGCAATGTTGAGGTCGTCGGTCACCACACCTCCGGTCGTGTACATCGTGAACACCCGGCGGTAGTACCCGACTTCAACCGACGCTCGCGGGAGGATCTCCTGCTGGATGGACGCACCGAATGACCAGTCCGATGGCCGGATGCCCGACCCATGCGTCAGTTGCGGGTCGATGGTTGCGCCGATGAACTGGTTCGAACCGAACTGCAGGTTGCTGATCTGGCCGCAGCTGTCGATGCTGCCGGTGGTCGACGGGCTCTGCGCCAGCGGGTTCGACAGATCACAATCGGGCACGAAGTTGTTGTTGGCGTCCGACCACGTGCGCGTCACCGACGGATTGGCAAATCCGGCGGCGGCGCCACCTGGAATACGCAACGACGGATTCGCTTGCGAGAGCAGGTTGCCGACGCTGGCACCCTGCAGGTACTTGCCGATGTTGACCTTCAGCGCGGTCTTGCCGTTGCCGAAGACGTCATAGGCGGCGCCCATTCGTGGCGTGATGTCGTTGTAGCCGGTCACGCCGTCCGCCTTGTCGAAGTGCACGCCGGGGAAGAAGCGGCTCTGCGGCTGATCGACCGCCGGGAACCAGCTCCACGGATGGTCGTAGCGCAGCGCGCCCTGCAGCGTCATGCGCCCCAGCGTCCACTGATCCTGCGCGAAGAACGACATCATCATCGCGCGCGCGTTGTTGAAGTACGGATTCGCGTACTCCGTGATCGAGCTCGGCACGCTCGGCGTGGTGGCGTTGCCGCCGCTGAACGTGTACGCCAGGCTCTGGCTGTTCGTGTACTCGGCGCGGTCGTCCTTCCACCAGTTGCCCTGGTACCCGAACTTCATGCTGTGCGAACCGGTGATGTACGAGCTGTTGAGGAACCAGTTGGCGCCGTCGGTCTTGTTGATCAGCCAGTTCTGAGACCGGTATGTCATGGATCCGAACGAGCCCTGTGGATTGATCTGCGTGGCGCTATCCGTGATGCGCACCAGGTCGTGGCCCGGGTTTGGATCGAGCTCGCGGACTCCCCACTGGTAATAGGTATTGCCCAGACCCGCCTCGAGGAGCAGTCTGTTGGTCATCGGGCTCGTCCAGCGCAGCGTCTGCACGCGCTGCGGACTGAACTCGCCGTGGCCGTCGGCATCCGGCGCCGTCGTTGCGCCCGGCGAGCCGCTGAAATTGGCCGTGCCCGAGCACGTGCGGCACACCGGCTGTTCGTCCCACGAACCGGTGATCTTGTTCTTCGGCGAGACCTGCCACGTGATGCGCGGCGTGTAGTTCTCCCACATGCGGTCGTAGTACGCGGGCTTGGAGAAGTCCGGCTTGTAATACCACTGACTCGCGTTGCCCACGTTCTGGTTGTAGTAGACGTTCAGGATGTTGCGGCGCGAGCCCTGCTCGCGGACGCTCATGTAGTACCAGAGCTTGTCCTTGACGATGGGGCCGCCGATCGCCGCGTTGAAGTCGTAGACGTGGTACGTGGGATTGGGCGTTCCGGCGCCCCTCGCCCTCAACTCCTCGGTGTAGTTGTCCGACTGCATCGCCTTCGAGAAGCCGGATGTGGCGACGAGGCCGGAGATGGTGTTGCCGCCCTGCTTCGGGACGATGTTCATCTGGACGCCCGCGGTTTCCGCCTCGCCGAGGCCGCCTGACGTCAGCACCGACACTTCAGCGGCATTGCCGATGTCGGCCGTGTAGTTCGGCGGCTGGTTGCCTCCAGGCGGATTGCTGATGTTCATCCCCTCGACCGTCAGGCGCGACTCGACGCCGCGACCGCCGTGGACCGGGAAGATCGCGAACACCGGGCCGGTGTTGACGTCGGTGATGTTCGACGTCATGCCTGGCACGGTATTGAGCAGATAGCTGTAGCTGCGGACCGCCGGCAGGTTGCGCATCGTCTCGTTGTCGAGCGTGAGCTCCCGTTTCGTGCTGGCGACATCGACGACCGGTGACTCGCCGGTCACCGTGATGGTTTCCTGCACGCCACCGACCTTCAATTCGCCGTTGATGGTGATGACGCCGCTGCCGGTCAGGATCACGCCTTCGCGCTTCTGGGGCGCGAAGCCCGAGAGGGAGAACGTGACCGCGTACTGACCGGGCTGCAAACTCTCAATGCGATAGCGTCCGTTGCCGTCAGTCGTCGCGGTGCGGACCTTTTCGATCAGCGCCGAACTGGACGCTTCCACAGTGACCCCCGGGAGGACGGCTCCCGAGTTGTCAGTCACGACGCCGGCAAGCGTGGCCTGGGCCCACGCACTCGCCGGG
Organism: Vicinamibacterales bacterium; assembly: GCA_035263125.1. Taxonomy (GTDB): domain Bacteria; phylum Acidobacteriota; class Vicinamibacteria; order Vicinamibacterales; family UBA2999; genus Gp6-AA40. The sequence goes on along the minus strand of DATFRP010000343.1, from coordinate 610 downwards.
ACAAGCAGAAGGGCCATCAGACCCAACGTGCGCAACACTAGTCGCATTCCTTCACCTCTGAGTAAATAAAAAGAGACTTCCTGTCGCTCTTCGCATAGACGGCAAGACACGACCGACATCCGGGGGCTTATGGTGTTATGCAAATTTCGCGACATGGGGCGGGCGGCCTATTGAAGCCGAACGGTTGGGTCAATTCAAGGTCTCAAATGTGAAAAATTAGAGCCGCGCGCGGGCAAAGCCAGCGGGTTCGCCGCCCTCAGCCCAAGAAACCGGGGAATCTACTGGGTTATCGGAGAGGCCTGGAACGCCGAAATATTCGAGGATTCGTTTTCGAACCCCGTAACTGATCGCACGGCGCCGGGCTTCCAGCGCCATGGAATTCAATTTTTTGTTTGGATGGATCCAACGACGCTACTTTGCCGCAGCGACTGGGGTGCCTTTCCTCGCGGCCATCAGCGATTCGATCACGGCGGCGGTCTCGGGGAACCCTTCGCCCTGCGCCTGCTTCACGCCGGGTACGCCGATGCCTTTCGCGAGATCGAGCGCGGTTCTGCCGTTGGCATCCTTCATCTGCAGATCGGCACCGTTCTCAGCGAGGAACTTCACGAAT
>DATFRP010000342.1:0-3439 GCA_035263125.1 Vicinamibacterales bacterium | reverse complement strand
CGTGGCGCTGGGCCTGCCGATTGGCATCATCCTCTCGAATCTGGTCTTTCTCATCGCTTCGACGATGGTGCCTCCCGATCAATTCGCGGCGTGGGGATGGCGGATCCCGTTCCTGGCCAGCGCCGTGCTCGTGGTCGTCGGGGTGTTCATCCGTTTGGGCATCGCTGAGAGCCCGGTGTTCGAAGACGCGCGACGGAGACAGCTCGCGAGACGGATGCCCGTCGCTGACGTGCTGCGCGCCGACGCGCGCACTGTGCTGCTCGCCGCTGGCAGCTATACCGCGATCAGCGCGCTCGGCTACATCACGATCGTCTACTTCGTGTCGTACGCGACGCGTCAGCTCGGCGTGACGCTGCCGACGACATTGGCTCTGCTTCTTGGATCGGCAGTGCTGTTCGCCGGATCGATCTTCTGTTGTGCAATCTGGTCGGATCGCGTCGGACGGAGACGCGTCATGCACTGGGGCATGGCGGCGCTCGTCGCGTGGTCGGTGATTTACTTTCCTCTCGCCGATACCAGATCAGTGCCGCTGATCGGTCTGGCGCTCGCAGGGATGCTCGTGGTGCAGGGCGCGTACATCGGTCCTCAGCCTGCGGTCTTCTCAGAGCTCTTCCCAACGACAACGCGGTACAGCGGCGCCTCGCTGGCGCTCACGCTGGGCACGATCGTCGGCGGCGCGCCGGCCCCTTCCATCGCAACGGCGCTGTACCAGGCTGCCGGCAGTTCGCGGCTGATCACGATCTTCATCGTGACCCTCGCGCTCGCCTCCTGGCTGTGCGTGCTCGGTCTCCCCGAGACCTACCGCGAAGATCTCACTCGCGCACGCTGACGTGTCACGCGCAAACTGGAGCCCCTTCCATGTGTCCGTAGCGTCGCTCACCCGCACCTGAGCCATGCGACGACGGTGTGGCTGCGGCCTCGCTCCGATTCCCACCCCAACGCGCACGCGTGCGCGTTGGGGGCCCCGGGGTTCGACGCCGCGGAAAAACGTCTCGTCCGCGCAGGTGCTGACGCTGCCGGCGACGGCTGATCCTGATCCGCGCGACCGTGAACAATCGGGTCGATAACGAGCTGACCGGTGCGTCAGTGGCGAATCACTGCCGTCGCCGATGGGGCCGCTCCCGAGTCGTTTTACTGGCTGTCGCTGATCGCGGCGCGAACAGTCGCTCGGCCGCAGCCACACCGCCGCCGCGTGGCGGAGTGTGCGGCGGCTCACCGGGCGGGCCTGGGGTCGGAGACCTGTTCGCGGCGTGAGGGCGAAGAGAGTAAATCGGGTCTGGAGGCGCAGCGAGCGCCGGCGCCGGTGATTCGCCACGGGCGGGCGGGCGAGCTGGTTATCGACACGATTCTTGGCTGTCGTACGAATTATCCAAGGCGACGGCGTCATCGTCAGCTCCATCGCCGGAAGGCCCGATTTTCTCCGCCTCCGCTCGCAGAGGATTCATGGCGAGCTACGGCGAGACCCGCCGTAGGCTCGGCGAAGGCGGGCACGCCGTCGAACCCCGGGGCCCCCAACGCGCACGCTTGCGCGTTGGGGTGGGAATCGGGAGCCGACGCCAGGCCCGCCCGGTGAGCCGACGCTACGGGTGATGTGGAGACGTGGCTATCGCGTCGCTACGTCGTTATGAAAAACGCTCCAAAGTGTGCGCTCTACGTCGTCGAGTGTGGCGTAGAGCGCGGTCTCGCCGTAGCTTTGGCGACGGCGGAAGCCCGCGCGTTATTTCACGAGGAACCCCTCACGCGGGTTGAACTTCTTGCCGTCTGCACGGACCGCCAGCTCCCAGGTCGCGGCCGGCGTGCCGTCTTTCATCGGCCTGCCGGTCATGGTGACCTTCGTCCCCGCCCGGAACTCGCTTGGCTTGATGCCGGCGCGCTGCAGCGTCGTCGGTCCTTCGGCTTCGAATCCCCAGGTGGTGACCGAGCCGTCCGCGTTCTTCACGTCCACGAGCAGCCAGGAGTGCGGGTTCGTGTACTGGAACTCCTTGACCGTGCCTTCAACCGTGATCGTCTTCTTGTCTTCGAACATCGCACCGGAATGATGGGCGATCGCGGGAACGGCAGTCACGGCGATCGCCGCTCCCGCGAGCAGGGTGGCTGCAAACGCGTTCCTCATCACTTGCCTCCTGGCGTCTTGTCGTTCGGGACGAACGTGAACTGCTTGAACTGGGTGGCACCCTCTTTGGTTTCGACCACGGCATTGTTCTGATTCTCGCCGCAGTTCCAATATCGGATGCGAAGACTCTTGTCCGGATCGCTCAGTTTCAGATACGTCTGGTGCGTGAACCACGGTTCGACGAGTGCCGGCGGATCGTAGACCCAGACATCGGCGCCCAACGACTTGTCATCGACCCTCCGCCAGATCTCGACGGTCTCGACCTGTTCGGAATAGTCCGGATGGGCGCGCTGATAGATCCCTGACTTCAGCTGGTTCGTGTGGATCACGAGCTGGTCGCCGTCCCAGAACCCGATCGAGTCGCCGTTGTAGAGCGGATAGCGATCCTCCTCGGGGATGTGGCCACGTCCATCGGTGTAGACGCGCCGGATGTCGTTGACCATCTCGTTGATCAACCAGGTCTGATCCGGCGTCACGATGAACTCACGCAGGAAGGGCTCGGTCAACCACCGCGGCACTCCGGGCGGTGCGCACGTCGAAATCGGATCCCACTCGACGCCGCGCTTCAGATCCTCGATGCGCTTCATCATCTTCGCCTGGTACTCCTGCGTCAGCTTCGCAGTGGGAAGACCGCCCGGCGGAGTATCAGGATCGAACGCGAACCCGGCGACAGGCGCGCGCGTATACACACCGCTCCAATCTGGCAGCTTCGCCCATTCGAGACGATGCCCGCCGTTGGCCTCGGTCTTCAAGGCCTGAAAGAGATCGGCAGCAGTCTTGTGCCGTCGTCCGAGTTCGGCCATCTGCGCTTTCGTGCGCACCGGCTTCTGTGCGCTGACCGGTCTGATGGGAGCAACCCAGGTGTAGATCAGCACGGCGAGCGCGAGCAGCCCCCCGTACACGAGCCCTGCGCGCATATTCGGCTTCATCGAAGACGTCCCTCCACGAGCGGCTGTCGCCGCCTTTCTGTTGGCGGCACGATTCTACTTTGGTCGTGCAGCTGCCCGCTCCTCCGCTCGATGCCCGGACAGGATGTTCGACATCCCGTAGTTGCCTTCATGGCACGCGACCTCGAACAACGAATCCTTCGTACGCTCCATCGGGATCTCGATCGACCACGGACGTGTATAGACCGTCGGGTCCTCGATGCGAGCCTGATAGAGCAGCGTGCTGGCGTCAGTGCGCGTGAACCGCTCGACGACGCGAAGATGCTCGTCACTGAGACCGTTGAGATACTGGACGCCAAAGCGACTCTTGTCGTTGAACTTGAAATTCGTGGTGTCGACGACGAGCGTGTCGCCTTCCCATCGGCCGCGCGAGCTGCCA
>DATFRP010000341.1:0-21018 GCA_035263125.1 Vicinamibacterales bacterium | reverse complement strand
CGGGAGCAGCGAGCTCGAGAGCAGGAACGACGCGATCATCGCGAACCCGACGGCGAGTGACAACGGCACGAACAGCGATCGCGAGACGCCCGTCATGAAGAACGACGGCACGAAGACCGCCACCACCGCCAGCATCGCGAGCAGTCGTGGCGTCACGACTTCGCCGCTCGCCTCGAGGACGGCGCGCGCGAGCGGCGTCCCGCGCGCACGATGCGTGTGAATGTTTTCGATCGCGACGGTTGCTTCGTCGACCAGGATGCCGACCGCGAGCGCGAGTCCCCCGAGCGTCATGATGTTGATCGTCTGGCCCGCGCCCCAGAGCGCGACCACAGCCGCGAGCAGCGCAAACGGGATCGTAATCACGACGATTGCTGCGCTCCGCCAGTCGCGCAGGAACAGCAGCACCATCAGACCCGTGAGCAGCGCGCCCAGGATGGCCTCGCGCACCACCGAGCGGAGCGCGGCAGACACATTGACCGATTGATCGAGCTCGTACGACACGGTGATGTCATCGGGCACAAGCGATTGGAACCGGGCGAGGTTGGCGCGGACTTCGGCAACGACGCTGAGGGTCGAGGCATCGGGGCGCTTGGTGACCGGGATGTACACGGCGCGGCGGCCGTTCACGAGGGCGTACGCGGTAGGAATGTCGGTGCTGTCGGTGACCGACCCGACGTCACGAATCGACACCGGCGTGCCAGGACCTGATCGAATCGGCAACGCGAGCAGATCGTTGATCGTGCTGACGACCGAATTCATCGGCGAGATGCGTGTTTCGTCGCCGATGTTGACGCTGCCCGATGGGATGATGACGTTGCCTGTGGTGACGGCGCGAACGACCTCGTCGGGCGCCATTCCATACGACCGAAGACGGTCGGGATCGACACGAATGACAATGGTGCGCTGGCTGCCGCCGAACGGTGGCGGTGAGGTGAGACCAGGCAAGGTCGCGAACTGCGGCCGCACACGGTTGAGCGCGAGATCCTGAATCTCTCCCAGGCTGCGCGTGTCGCTGCGGAAGACCAGATATCCCACCGGAACGGTGCCGGCGTCGAAGCGCATGACGAAGGGGCCGACGGTGCCCGGCGGCATGAACGCGCGTGCGCGATTGACATACCCGATCGTCTGCGCAAGCGCCTCGGACATGTCGGTGCCGGGATGGAACGTGAGCTTCAGCAGCGACGTGTTCTGAATCGATTTCGACTCGACGCTCTCGATGCCGTTGATGTAGAGGAAGTGATACTCGTAGTAGTAGGTGATGAACCCCTCCATCTGAGCGGGGCTCATGCCGCCGAACGGCTGCGCAACGTAGATCACCGGCAGATCGAGGTCTGGAAAGATATCGGCCCGCATTCGGCTGACCGCGAACATGGCGGTCAACGCCACGGCGATCACCGCAACGAGGATCGTGATCGGCCGCCGCAGGGCTGCGCGAATCAACCACATGGCTATTGCACTCCTGACGTCCGGAGCTGATCGATGAACGACGCCACGGTGCCATTGGCGACCGCCAGCGAGAGAAGAGCCCGCCACACATCGACGCGCGCGACGGCGTTCTGATACTCCGCGCCGGCGAGCAGATTCTGCGCCTCGGCGACTTCGACAATGCTGGCCAGCCCGGCTTGATACCTGGCGCGTGCCTGCGCCTCACTTTGCTGCGCCGCTGCCAATTGGATCGGCGTGTTCTGTGCGATCGCGCGGGCGGCATCGAGCACCGCGTCCGCGGTGCGCTGCTGGCTCGAGACGGTCAACACCGCTTCGTCGTAGCGAGCGCGCTCGGCGCGCGTCAGCGCCCCCGCCGCGGCCCGGCGCGCGTGCAGGGTCGAAAAGTCGAACAGGTTGGGAAAGATCACCTGCACGCCTGCCGCCCAATTGGCGCGATCGAGCCCGAGACCATCGGCACTGCCGTCGAACTGCCCGTCAGGATTCGCTCCTGTGCCTCTGGCGAACACACTCGACTGCACATACACGCGCGGACGATCGGTTCTTGCGAGCACAGTCTCGCGTGATTGCGCGAGGTCGATCGATGCCTGCCCGGACTGAACCAATGGATGCTGCTGGACTCCCGCATGTGCCTGTGACCCTTGCGGCGCGCTCTCGAGCAGTCGACCCGCGTCGATACCCATGGTGCCGTCGGCCATGCCGAGCATCTGCCCAAAGGTCGTCTGCGCGATCGTCAACACTTGACGCGCCTGGATCGCGCGCGTTCGTGCGACCGCCAGCTCCGCCTCCGCACGCGAGGCCTCCGCGCCGGGGCGAAGCTGGTTGTCGGCCAGCGTCCGCGCAGCTCGCGCCAGCACGTCGCGTCGCTCGACGTCGGCGTCCGCGGCGGTGACGGCCTGCTGGGCGGCCACGATCCCGAGAAACGCCATTCCCACTGCATTCTGCACCGAGAGCCGTGTCAGACCCTGTTGTGCACGATCGCGTGCGAGCTCGGCTTCCGCCTCGCGTACCACCGCGCTCCGCAGCCCGAGATCGAACGGCTCCCACGAGAGCAGGCCACCGGTGGCGCTGCCCCAGACGCTCTCGCTCGTAGACGTGGCCAGCACCGGTCCCGAGATCGATGGGAGCACCGATTGCGGCAGGAGCTGCCCGAAGACGTTGTTGGCCGTCGCCCGATTCGTCTGCCACAGCGAGTCGAACCGCGGCAGGTATGCGCCTCTCGCGATCGTGATCTGTGCGGACGAGGCATTCACCTGCTCGAGCGCGGCTTTCACCGACGGGTAGTGATCGACGGCGTACTGAAGCGCCTGCTCGAGCGTGACCTGCTGGGAGGGCTGCGTCCCCGCATTCGTCACCTGCGCCTGCGCCATCGGAGACACGATCGCGAGGATCGCGATCGCGAGCAACCAGCCGCGTCGCATCTCCAGCGCTTCGGCCCGATGAGCCTCTGACGCCGGATGAGCCCGGTTCGAAACGATTCGATCTATCATCGAGATCCGACTACGTTATGCGATTACGATTATCGAGGTTAGTGCGAGGCGTCGGTCGATGTCAATGACGGCATCGATCCAGGTGTGACGGGACATGAACGACACACTCGAAAGGTTGACTTCACACATGACCGAACCAAGAAACGCACCATCGTCATTTCGACTCCATGGAGTGCGGTATCAGATACGAGATGTCGACCGTGCGGTCGCCTTCTATACCCAGACACTCGGATTCACGTTGAAGCACCAGCAAGGCACCGCGTTCGCGAGCGTCTCATGTGACGGCGTCGATCTCTTCCTGAGCGGACCCGGGAGCTCGGGAGCGCGTCCGTTGCCGGACGGCGAGCAGCATCCTGGTGGATGGAATCGTCTCGTCCTCGCGGTGGACGATTTCCCGTCGGTCGTGGCGACGCTTCACCAGCGTGGCGTGCAGTTCCGGAGCGATATCGTAAGCGGCCCGGGAGGGAAGCAGGTGCAGCTGCTCGACCCGGATGGGAACCCGATCGAATTGTTCCAGCCCGCGTCCTGATCGACAGCGGCGATATCCGTGAATCGGTCTCCTCGCGCCGCCGTGTCCACCGCCTCACAAGGCGTCGCTGCGTCCGCATCGTCAGCGTTCCGCTTCGTGCTGGTGTTGGGGATGGTGAATCTCTTCGCCGACACGACCTATGAAGGCGGTGCGAGTATCAATGGCCAGTTTCTGGGATCGCTCGGGGCCAGTGCCGCGGCGGTCAGCATCATCGCTGGCGTCGGTGAGTTCCTCGGGTACAGTCTGCGTTCGGTGTCTGGATACGTCGCAGATCGCACCGGCAGGCACTGGCCGATCACCTTCGCAGGCTACATCGTCAATCTCCTCGCGGTTCCGGCGATGGCGTTCGCCGGAAGTTGGCAGGCTGCGGGCGCGCTCGTGCTCGCCGAGCGAATCGGCCGGGCCATTCGCAAGCCGACCGTCGAAGCGATGCTCTCGTATTCGACGGGCAAACACGGCAAAGGATGGGTCTATGCGGTCAACACCGCATTGGACGAGACCGGGGCGACGATTGGACCGCTCGTCATGGCGCTCGCGCTGTATCTGGGAGCTGACTTCCGAAGCGGGTACCGCCTGCTTTTGATCTCGTCGCTTCTGGCACTGGTCGCGCTCGTCATGGCGAGGATCGAATTTCCGGTTCCGTCACGGTTGGAGTCCGGTGGACCGTCCACTGCGACCGCGAAAGGGTTCACGAAGTCGTACTGGCTCTACATGGTCGCGGGGACGTGCTTCGCGGCCGGCCTGATGAGTTTCGAGCTGATCGCGTACCACTTGTCGCGCACCCTCACTGTTCCAGCACAGTGGATTCCCATCTTCCTGGCCGTGTCGACCGCAGGCGGAGTCGTCGCCAGCCTGATACTCGGCAAGTCGTACGATCGCGTCGGCATTGCGGCTGTCGTTGTCGGAGTCGTCCTGGCAGCGCTCTTTTCGCCGCTGGTGTTCTTTGGCGGTTTCTGGATCGCACTGCTCGGACTGATGCTCTGGGGGATCGGCTACGCAACCCAGGACACGCTTCTGAAGGGGCTGATCGCGAGCGTGCTGCCCGAAGGCCGGCGGAATCTCGCGTTTGGAGTGTTCTACCTTGGGTACGGGGCTGGGTGGCTGGTGGGCAGCATCACGACAGGAGTGCTGTACGATCGATCGCGCATCGCACTCGTGGTGTTTGCGGTCGTCGTGCAGCTCGCCTCACTTCCGTTCTTCATCCTTGCAGACCGAGCCATGCCGCACGCGCGGCGTGCACACCCGTTGTAACGGCCGACGCCGCCGCTGATTGCGCCGCGGCGCCTCGTCGCCGCGGAAGAATGGCCGCTCGAGCCGGGCCAGATCGTTCTCAATCCCAGTTCATTCGACTTCTTCGATATCCGCCAGCTTCCATGACCCGTCGAACACTGGTGCCAGCGGGTTGTAGAGACGGAACATCGCGAAGAAGCCCTGCCCGGAGAACGTCTTGATCCAGTTGCGTTCAAACTCCCTTGCTCGGGTTACTCACTTCACCTTCGCGATGTCGGGCAGCTTCCAGCTCTTGTCGAAGTACGGTTCGGTCGGGCTGTAGAACCGGAAGATCGGAAACCAGCCGCGATCCGGCAGTGTTTCGATCCAGTTCTTCTCCTGACCCGGCGGGCATGTCGGGCCGAAATAGATGTCGATCGTTCCGTCGTCGTTCTTCTTCGGGTTGGTGTACATGCTCACCGAGGGCAGCTTCTGGCTGTTCTGCAACTCAGAGCGGCTCAGCGCGTCATACACGACCACCGACCAGAAGTTCTTGATCGGAATGTTGGTTGGCACGCGCAGCCTGTAGGGCTGCGCGCCGTTCAGGAACTCGCCCGAGGCGTCGCGATAGGTCCACAGGTACTGTGAACCCTGCCCGACGTGTTTCTCCATCATTGCCGGAGAGTTTCCTGCCGCCATATAGTAGGCGTTGTTGCGCGCATCGATTTGCGGGACGCCATCCCTGTTGAAAGTGTAGTCGGTGCCCGGAAGGATCCCCTGCCACTTGCGGTCCGGATAGTAGAAGACTTCGTCTGCCTGGGAGGCATAGGTGTTGGCGCGCGCCATCGCCCCACCCACGCGCGCGGCCTCGGCGAGCAGCGTGCGCGTCTTCGCATCCGGCTTGAACGTCTTGCCCTTCTCGATGCCGATCGCCTGCATCTGGAAGCGCTCGAGCGGGCCGAAGACGTCGCGCGGCTCTTCCTCGACCAGCATCGCGAGCAGATCGAAGAACCGATCATTGTCCGGGAACAGCGTGTCGATGTTCTGGTGCGATCCGTTCAAGAACTGCATTGGTGGCGGCGAGGACACCTTCGACAGCGGATAGACCTTGATCTGCTTCATCAGCCCCACTGCAGGCGCGGTCTTGCCCTCCTCCTGGAAACCGCGCACCGCGAACGTCACCGAGTAAGTCGGCGAGCGGGCGACGAAATAACCCTTTGGGTCGTCGCCTTTGAAGTCGGGCGGTAGGACGAGAAACCTTCCGCCCTGTCCCTTGTCCGGGCCGAGCGGGCCGATGTCCATGAGATAGCGCTGGATGCCATTCTGGAAAAAGCCAAGCATCTTGGGTGGCGCCTCCACGACCGTCGGCCCATCCTTCTTCAGATCGAGATGCGTGATGGCGTAGACAGTTTCCGTGTTCGCTGTCAGCAGCACGGTTCCCGCGTCCATCAGGTCTTCCCAGATCACGACCTGCTGCGATGTCTTTGCGCCGAAGGCGCGCAGGCCCTCGCGCGCGGCGATCTCGCTCACCGGCATCATCTGCGTGAGATAGACCTCGATGGCGCGGTTCAGCTTCTGCGCCTCGAAAAGGCGATCAGCCGTATCGCCGACAGGATAGCCGTCCTTGAATTCGAACTCGCCGAAACGAGTCTTCACGGTCTCACTGTTGATCCAGCCATGAGGCTCGACAGCAGATTGCAACTGAACCTGTGCCATGGTGATACCTCGCTAAACCACGAACGCCTTGAGCCACATGCTCATGCGTTCCTTCATGCCGTCCGTTCGACGAGATTCACAAACGCGTTCTCCGAGAAGCGCAGCTTGTTGTTCTTGGCAGTCACGGGATGTCGTGGCCGCCGCGCGTCTGAACTCGTCGCATCCACTCGAATCTGCGAAAAATCGAGTCTTGAAAAGGACAGATATCGACAAAGGCACGACCCGTACCTGGCGTGCGGGTGGGACGCGGATGCTGCGACCAGCCCGAGGAAAGGGGGGCATCGTGTCACTTTCGATCGCGGGGTACGGAGCTGTGACGCTTCCTTGACAGTCGCGGTCCAACGGTCCATAGTCCGCGCAGTCGCGGCATCCAGAGAACCAGAAACCCTCGGAACCCAAACCGGTTGGAGGCGTGCATGACTCGAATGCTGATCCGATTCCTCGTGGTGGTGGCCATCCTGGCCGCTGGACCGAGCGTGGCGACTGCACAAAGCCTCGCCGGAACCGTGCGTGACACATCTGGTGCTGTGCTCCCGGGAGTGACGATCGAAGCGTCGAGTCCGGCGCTCATCACCAAGGTCCGCACCGGCGTCACCGACGAAACCGGGCAGTATCGGATTCCGGATCTGCCACCAGGCACGTACAAGGTCACCTTCACGCTGACCGGTTTCACCACCGTGGTGCGCGAAGGCGTCGAGCTGTCGGGCGGCGGCGTCATGACCATCGGTGCGGAGATGCGGGTCGGAAGCCTCCAGGAGTCGATCACGGTCACTGGTGAGTCGCCGGTGGTCGACGTCCAGACCGCGCGCCAGCAGACGGTCATCGATGGCGACATCGTTCGCGCGCTCCCGGCGTCGCGAAGCTATGGCAACTACATCGCGGCCATTCCGGCGATTCAGGCCACTGGCTTCGGTGGCGGCGCGACCACCATCAACAACTTCTTCTCGGCGCGCGGAGGCCGCAATACGGAAGGCCTCATCCAGCTCGATGGAATGAACGTGGGCGCACCGGGGAACGGCGGCGGCGTGTCCGGGTACCTGTACGACATGTCGAACTCGTCGGAAGTGCAGGTGGCCATCTCGGGCGGCCTCGGCGAAGCAGATCGCGGCGGCCCGGCCTTCAACATCATTCCGAAGACCGGCGGCAACACGTTCAGCGGCACCGGCTTCACGAGCTACGCGGGCAAGTGGGGACAGTCGAGCAACATCGACCAGCATCTCAAAGACCTCGGATTCGGCGAGCAGGCGGCGCTCATCAAGAGCTACGACTCGAACATTGCCGTTGGAGGACCGATTCTTCGCGACCGCGTGTGGTTCTACGGCAACGCCCGCGCGATCGGTACGTATCAGGAGCAGCAGAACCTGTACGTCAACGCGAACGCCGGCGACCCGAACGCATGGACGTGGGTGAAAGCCACGAGCCCGAGCGTACGCAACTCCACGTCCAAGACGCTGGACGCGGTGCGTCTGACCTGGCAGGCCACTCAGAAAAACAAGTTCGGGTTCTACATCGACTACACGAAGAACTGCAGCGCAGGCGCATACACGGAGGGCGGCGATCAGTGCCGCGGCCCCGGTAAGGACTGGATCGCGACAGGCCCTGGCGTGACTCCAGGCACGGCGACCGTATCGCCCGAATCGGGATCGATCTGGGACGCGCCAGCGAAGATCATGCAGGGCTCCTGGACGTCGCCGTTCTCGAATCACGTGCTCTTCGAGAGCGGGTACTCGGCGTTCTATACCGACAACGGCGATCCGCGACCGTACGGCGTGTTGACCGACTTCATTCCGGTGACGGAGCAGTCCACGGGTGCCGGCGTGCCGTTCGCGAATTTCATCTATCGCGGCTTCAATCCCGCGCCGTCGAGCAATCAGAAGCACGCCACGTGGAAAGCGGCGATGTCGTACGTCTCGGGCAGCCACAACATGAAGTGGGGTTATCAGGCCGGGTACATGAATGGGAAGAACACGACCTGGGTGGGTCGGCAGATCAGCTACCGATTCAATAACGGCCTGCCGAATCAGCTGTCGCAGCGTGTGGGCACGAACGAGACCAGCAACAGCCTCCTGTACAACGGCGCCTACATCCAGGACCAGTGGACGCGTAAGCGGCTGACACTTCAGGGCGCCCTGCGGTTCGAGACCGCCTCGAGCTGGGCCCCGTCGGGAGAGAACGGCATCATCACCCACAACGAGTTCGGTGGTCCGTTCCTGCTTCCACGCACCGACGGCGTGCACGGCTACAAGGACATCACGCCCAGGATGGGCGCAGCCTACGACGTCTTTGGCGACGGCAGGACGGCGCTCAAGGTGAACGTCGCCGAATACCTCCAGGGCGCGTGGACCGGCGATGCCTACACCATCAGCAACGCGGGCTCGACGCTCGTGACGACGGTCAATCGCTCGTGGTCGGATCCCAACGGGGATCGCATCGCCCAATGCGACTTCATGAACTCGGCGTCCAACGGCGAGTGCGGTGCGTGGTCGGCCCTCAACTGGGGCTCGTTCAACCAGACCACCACCGTCAATCCCGCCGTCCTCACGGGCTGGGGCACGCGCAATCGCGACTGGCAGTACGGCGTCAGCGTGCAGCAGCAAATCGCGACGCAGATCGCGGTCGAGGTCAGCTACAACCGGCGCAACTGGACCAATTTCTTCATCACTCACAACCGCGCGCTCACGGCCGCAGACTATGACGAGGTCACGCTGACGGCACCGGTGGATTCGCGCCTGCCGAACGGCGGCGGGTATCCGGTGACGTTCCTCACCCGCAACACGCGGAGCGCCCTCGGCGCCACCGACTCGTACTACACGACCTCGGCCGACTATGGCGACGAGACGCATTACTGGCACGGCGTGGATCTGTCGTTGAGCGCCAGAACCCGATGGGGGCTGACGGTGCAGGGCGGCACCAGCACCGGCCGCGGCGTCAACGATACCTGCGACATGCTGGCCGGGCGCTTCGGCAGAGAGATGGCCCCCACGCTCGGAACGGCCGCAGTCCCGATCATCGCCGTGGGCATCGTTGACGGGGTGAAGGCCTGCGACGCCACCGAGCCGTGGCTGACCAGTGCTCGCGGACTCGGCTCCTACACCGTTCCCAAGGTGGACGTCATGGTCAGCGCGATCTTCCGCTCGCAACCGAACGCGCAGCCCGGCGCTGACGTGGGTACCAACGGGGCGTCGCGGACGGCAACCTATCGCATGAACGCCACGCAGTTCCAGGCGGCGACAGGGCGACCGCTGGCGACCGGGTTGGCCCAGCAGGACGTAAATCTCCTGTTGCCGGGAACGCTTTACGGTGACCGCATCAATGCGATCGATATGCGGTTCGCAAAAGTGCTGCGGTTCGGCAAGTACAAGACGAATGTGGGTCTGGACATCTACAACCTGACGAACGCCAACACACCGACGACGTACGAGACGGTGTACGACCCGGCGACGAACGGGGCACGATGGATGCAGCCGACCGCCGTGCTGCTGCCGCGATTCATGCGGTTCAACGTGCAGGTGGATTTCTGATCGCAGCCGGAGTGCAAGCCGCCGCGCGTATTATCACGTGCGAAGCGAGATGAAGAAGCGCGTTCCATTTGTAGCCGGCCTGGCCGCGGTGCTGCTGGCCGGCTACTTCGCGGTCCCGGCGGTCAACCAGCAGCTGTTGACCAACACGTTCAATCGCATCTATGCGGAAGGAACGTGGGGCAGGGACACGGCAGGCAAGGGAGTCAGCGGTACAGGATCGACCTTAGCGATCACTCGGGAATATCGCGCTTACCTCGAAGACTTCATCAAGAAACATAACGTCAAGTCGGTCGTCGATGCTGGCTGCGGGGATTGGACCTTCTCGAGCGCGATCGACTGGAACGGCGCGAGCTACCTCGGGGTTGACATCGCCTCGGATGTGATCGCGGCCGTCCGCGCCAGGCACGAGAAAGGAAATATCAAGTTTCAGGTGGGCGATATCACTGACGAACTTCCCGCCGCCGACCTGCTGATATCCAAGGACGTCCTCCAGCATCTCTCCAACCAGCTGGTTCACAACTTCATCAGGAACAACCTGAGGAAGGGTAAGTACAGGTGGGTCATCCTCACGAATGACCGCGGCACCCAGAACTCCGATGTCGAGAGCGGGGGCTACCGGGCGATCGACCTCGCCGGCCCGCCATTCGACGTCCGCGGGCTCGTCGATCTTCCGATCACGTTCGGCAACGAAACCACGAAAATCACCTCGCTCCTCGATCTCACGCAGCAGCCCTGAATCGCCTGCGACGCGCATCACTCGGCGCGCAGCGCTTGCGCCGGCTGCGCCAGCGCGGCACGCGCGGCTGGGATCAGCGCGGCCACCGTGGCGACGAGGATCACGATTCCGAGAACGCCGGCCACGGTCAACGGGTCGGACGGCGAGACGCCGAAGAGCATTCCCGACAGCAGACGGTTGAACGCTGCGGCCAGGACGAGGCCTGACACGCTGGACACGCCGACCACCACGAGGCCTTGCGTAAGGAAGTGCCGGAGCACAGTGACACGCGCGGCTCCGAGCGCCAGGCGCAATCCGACTTCACGCCGCTTCAGGCCAACGACGTAACTCAGGGTGCCGTAGACGCCTAGGCAGGCGAGCGACAACGCGGTCACCGCGAAGAGCACCAGCAGCACGGTCCTGAGCCGGGTCTCGACGTACGCGCGGCCGATGTGCTGCTCCAGTGGCGCAATATCGTACACGGCGCGCAGCGGTTCGACCTCTTTCAACTTCACGCGCACGGCATTCACCATGACTCCAGGGCCTCCGGCGGCGCGAACGAGGTACCACGGATTTGGCGTGGCCCCGAGGTCGCAGACATACACCGTCGGCGTCGGCTCTCGGTCCACTGCGGCCTCGCGGGCGTCGACGACGATTCCAACAACGCTCGAGGAGAAGGCGAAGCCGCGCGGCGAGATCTGCAGCCCCATGACTGAGCGGCCCGCAAAGTACCGATCTGCGAACGCCCGGTTCACCATCGCCTGACGAGCCGATCGCCGCGCCTGCTCCGTTGGTGCAAGCTTGCAGAGATCGCCGGCCATGACGGCGATCCGCATCGTCGCAAAATAGCTCGGGGAGACGACGCGGTATTCCGCGATCACCGGCGGCTCGACGGCTCCAGTGTCCGCGCTAACAGTGATCTCGGCCGGGCCGGCTCCTGGAGCCGGCACGCCTGAAAGCGAGGTCGTAATTGCGGATGCCTCGATGCCCGGCAGCGTCCCGACCGTCATCAGCGTCGTGGTGACGCGGCGGATCACGGTATCCCCCTGCTCGCTCCACGGCGCGTAGATGCGGAACGCAAGAACGTGAGACGGATCGAACCCCGGTTCGACGTTGGTGAGCCGCTCGAAGCTGCGTAACAGCAGTCCGGCGCCGATGAGCAGCGTCACCGATAGTGCCACCTGCACGCCGACCAGCACCCATTGCAGCGCGTGCCGCGGTGCGACGCGCGCCCCGCCGCCACGCGCCAACCATTCGCCACCACGGCTGCTTCGCAGCGCGGGCACCGCGCCGCATATGAGCGATACGACCACGGCCACGGCGATCGTGTAGATCAGGATGCGACCGTCGATGCCGATCTCATCGAGCCGCGGCAGACCGGGCGCGAGACGACGCAAAGATGCAGACGTGCCGGTGGCCAGCAGCAGGCCTGCTGCCGCACCGGCTATGGACAGGAGCGTTGCCTCGGTGAGCAACTGCCCGGCGATGGCACGGCGCGACGCACCGAGCGAGTAGCGGACGGCCACCTCCTGCTCACGGTGCGCGCCACGAGCGAGGAGAAGGGTGGCGATGTTCGTGCAGGCGATGAGCAGCAACACCGACACCGCAGCGAACAGCATCCATAGCGATCGACCGACGCCTCTCACGACCACGTCTTTGAGTGGCGTGACTGCCACGGTCATCTCGCGATCCGTATCCGGATATTGCTCCCCCAGCCGCTGCTGGATCGCGGACAGATCAGCGCGCGCCTGCTCCAGAGTGACGCCGGGCTTGAGACGGCCGATCGCCGTCATGAACCCAAAGCTGCTTTGTCGACTGCGCATCCACGGGGCGTCGATCTTCAGCGCCGACCAGTTGTCGACAGCGGCGTCAGGAAAGACAAACGAATGCGGCATCACCCCGGCGACGTCGAAAGAGAGAGTGCCGGTGACGTCCTGCGCCCGCACCGTGCGGCCCGGCGCAGCCGGGTCCGCTCCGAGCCGATCCCGCCAGAAGCGATCGCTCACCAGCAGCGTGGTCGGCGTACCGAACACGTGCGCCTTCTCGTCGAGGTCTCGTCCGAGCGCTGGTGCCAACCCGAGCACCTGAAGAAAACGAGGACCTACTCCCGCGTATCGCGTCCGCTCCGGCAACTGCCGGCTGCTGTCGGTCGCGTCGTACAGGCTGTAGCCGGTGATCGCTTCGAACGTAGAGTTGAGGCGATTCCAGTCCTCGATGCGCGACGGCGTGGAAAAGATGGTTTCTGTCTGGCGGCGCACCTCCGAGAGACGCACCAGACGATCGCTCTCGGGAAAGGGAAGTGCCCGCAGCAGAATCGCGTCGATGGCCGAGAACACGGCGGTGTTGGCGCCGATCCCGAGCGACAGGGTCAGCACCACCGACACCGTGAAGCCAGGCGTGCGCAGCAGTGTCCGTGTCGCCTGGCGCACGTTCCGAACGAGCGCGTCGAGCCAGAGCGAGACGTCCACATCCCGGGTGCGTTCGGCCTGCACGAGCAGGTTTCCGAACCGCCGTCGGGCCACCCGGCGTGCCTCGTCGGCGCTCAACCCGTCGCGTTGCAGTTCCGCCGTGCGCTCGTCGACATGAAAGGCGATCTCACGTTCGATCTCACGCTGATGCCGCCCAGGGCGCAGGCTGTTCGAGAAACGGCGCAGCCAGGACATGTGGATCTCCCTACGCGTGCCTGAGGACGCGGCCCACGCCTTCGGTGAGCCGGGCCCAGATCTCCTGCTCGACGCCGAGCTGCGTGCCCTGGAGAATGTCGTTCTTGCGCTGAGGCATAGGATGCTAGGTATCAATACCTATATAGCTTGGTATTGTCAAGCATCGCGCCGCGAGCACTGTCGCTCTTTGCGCTTGACGGGGCGAGGCCGTGCGAACAGACTGCGCTGATGCCCGAGCTTCGCTACGCCGCCCGTCAGCTGCTCAAGTCGCCAGTCTTCACCGTCGTCGCCGTCGCCGGCCTCGCGCTCGGCATTGGCGCCAACGTCGCGCTCTTCAGCGTCGTCAACTCCGTGCTCCTGCGGCCGCTGCCCTATCGGGAGCCCGATCGTCTGGTGAGGCTCGCGTCCACCGATCAGGAAAACAACCGCACCCGCGTCGGGTTCTCGTATTTGCGATTCCTCGACGTGCAGCAGCGACAGCAGGTGTTCAGCGATCTCGCCTTGTCCGCAACCAACACCTACACGCTGACCGGGCCCGGCGGCGATCCCGAACAGGTGATGGCTCTGCACGCCTCGGCCGCGCTGTTGCCAACGCTCGGACTGCAGCCGATCGTCGGGCGCAACTTTTCGCCGGATGAAGATCGCGAGGGCGGCCCACGCGTGGTGATGATTAGCCAGCAGATGTGGCAGGAGCGCTTCAAACGGGATACGTCGGCGCTCGGTCAGGCGCTGATGCTCGAGGGCGTGCCCTACACGATCATCGGCGTGCTGCCCGATGCGGCAACGGCGTTTCCGCTCAATCAGAACCAGATCTGGGTGCCGCGTCCTACCGAAGTGGCTTATCTACAAGCGTTGCAAGGCGGCAGTTACTATTTCCGGCCGATCGCGCGGCTCAAGCCAGGCGTCTCACTCGAGCAGGCGCGCGCGGCGATGAACGTGGTCGCAGCAGGCTACCGAACGGCGCACCCGGGGAACGTCGACGCACCGTCGATCATCGAGCTCGTGCCGCTTCTGGACGATGCGGTCGGCGCGCGGCGGCAGAGTTATCTGCTGCTCTTTGGCGCGGTGGCGTGCGTGCTGCTGATCGCGTGCGCCAACATCGCCAACCTGCTGCTGGCGCGCTTTGCGGGAAGACGACGAGAGATTGCCGCGCGGTTTGCGCTCGGCGCGAGCCGTGCGGAGGTCGTTCGTCAGCTCGTCTTGGAAAGCACGTTGCTCGCGGCGCTTGGCGGCGCAGTCGGACTGCTTCTCGCCAGGTGGGCGCTGTCCGTGCTGGTCGCCCTCAGTGCGGATCTCATCCCGCGCGCCGCTGACATCAGCATCGACCCACTGGCGCTGGGCTTCACACTGATCGCCACGCTCGTGACCGGTCTCTTGATTGGCCTGCTACCCGCGATGCACGCCTCGAGCGTCAACGTCCTCGACGTGCTGAAAGCAGCGGGTCCAGCATCGGTCGGATTGGGCGGTCGCCTTCGTGGCGGTCTGCTTGTCGTTGAAGTCTCGCTGTCGCTGGTGCTGCTGATCGCCGCCGGCTTGTTGCTCACCAGCTTTGCGCGGCTGCAGCGCGTCGATCCCGGCTTCCAGGCAGAGGGCGTGTTCACCGCCCAGATCGTGTTGCCGCGCTATTACTCGGCCGCCCAGCGAATCGAGTTCTACCATCAGTTCTATCAACGCTTCGCGACGCTGCCCGACGCATCGATCGGCGCGCTCAGCGACCGCGTGCCGCTGACCGGCGACCAGACGCCGACCGTGGTGGCGGTTGGCGGCCGACCGGTGCCGCCGTTGAGCGAGCGGGCAACCGCGACCCGGCATCTCGTGTCGCCGAGCTATTTCCGCACGCTTGGAATTCGGCTGCGCGCCGGCCGTGATTTCGACGAGCGTGACAATACGCGTGTGCCGGACGTCGTCATCATCAATGAAACGTTCGCGCGCAGGCACTTTCCTGGTGAGGACCCGCTCGGCCGGACGCTGGTCACCGGAATGGTGCAGCGACCCGCTCGAGTCGTTGCCGTCGTCGCTGATATCCGCGGCGAGTACCTGAACACACCTCCGGAGGCGGAATACTTCCTGCCCGTTCTGCAGCGGCCGGAGGGGACCACCAACGTGCTGGTGCGCAGCCATCTTCCGCCCGCTGCCGTTGCGCGACAGGTGCGCGAGGCGCTGCGAACGATTGATCCTGATCTGCCGCTGCTGCAGCCGGACGCGTTGACGACGCGGATCGCCCAGACGGTGGCGAATCGCAAGCTGGCATTGATGCTGCTCTCGGCGTTCGCCGCGCTTGCGCTCGTGCTCGCGAGCCTGGGCGTCTACAGCGTCATGGCGCACCTGGTGGCATTCCGTACCGGCGAGATTGGCCTTCGAATGGCCCTCGGCGCGTCGCACCACGCAGTGATGCGCATGGTGCTCGGTCAGGCCGGACGCCTCACGGTGGTCGGCATCATCTTCGGCATCGGCGGTGCGCTCGTCGTCTCTCGGCTGATGCGCCAGACGCTGTTCGAAGTCGATCCAGCGGACCCGGGTGTCTATCTCGCGCTGTCTGTGATGTTGCTGCTCGTAGCCGGGTGCGCCTCGTTCTTCCCGGCCCGCCGCGCAATGAGGATCGATCCAGTGATTGCGCTGCGGACCGAGTGAACCCGCCAGCCTCCGCTCGATCCGATGCGGAGGCTGTCTCGCCGTAGCGGCTTCAGCCGCGTAGGCGGACGTCGCTCACTCGTCATCGCCGATCGCGATTCGCAGTGCTGCCGCAGTCTTGCCGGGCACGTGTTCGAGAATCCATTTCGCCAGCGCATCACGCCAGCCGCCCTCCGCCTGGGGAGGAGGCACGTCGATCACATGCAACGGCCCGCGTCGGTCGAACGTTTCGTATGTCGTCGTCCCATCCCGGGCGCGCTCGAATCGTATCGAGACACGGCTGGTTCCAACGTGCAGGTTGCGAACGATGACGGAGTTCAACCAGGCCGGTAAGGCCGGCCGGACGAACGCGACCACGTGCGCTGGCGCAAACGGGTAGAGGCCGAGCAGCGTTTGTGCCATTTGAATCGTGGCGCTGGCGCTCCACGCCTGCGGACTGTTGGATGCGGGGTAGACCGTTGGGACCGCCGCTCCCTCTCGCGGATGTCCGCCGAGCGCCTCAGGAAGACGACTATGACGGAAGCGATCGGCGGCGGCAAACATCGCCGTAATCAGGCGATCCGCATGCGCATCCAATCCGTAGCGCTTGAATCCGAGCGCGATGGTGGCGTTCTCGACCGGCCACACCGCTCCCAGGTGATAGGCCAGCGGGTTATAGGACGGGTGATCAGATGACAGACTCCGAATGCCCCACCCGGAGAAGAGGTCATCCGCCATCAGGCGATCGGCGACCCGGCGGGCGTGCGTTGCCGGGATGAGGCCAGCTGCGAGCGCGTGTCCGGCATTCGATCCGATCGAACGAACCGGACGTTTCGCTGGATCGAGTGCCATGGCGTAGAAGCCATCCTCGTCCGACCAGAACGCCTCGTGCCACGCCGCGCGCAGCCGTCGCGCGCGCGCGAGAAACCGCGCCGACTCCGCTTCGTCCCCGACCGCGAGGAGAGTTTCCGCCATCCGGCGAAGGGCGAGCCAGTGATACGCCTGCTCCTCGACCGTGGCGATCGGGTTCTCGACCAGCCCACCGTCCGGATACCGGATCGCCTCATCGGAGTCTTTCCAACCGTGATTCTTCAGTCCGCGCGCGGATCGACGTCGGTATTCGAGGAACCCGTCGCCATCGCAGTCGCCGTACCGGTCCGCCCACTCGAACGTTCGCAGCGCGGCAGTCAGGTAGGTCCGCAACATGTCGGTGTCGCCGGTCCAATGCCAGAGCTCGGACAACGTGACGACGAAGAAAGACGATGCCGTCTGCGTGCCGTAGTAGTGGCGCTGCGGAATGAGATCGATCTCGGAGAGAGGCCCACGCCGCATTTCGTGGATCATCTTGCCCGGCTCTTCGTCGTGCCACGCCGAATCGGCGTCGCCCTGCGTCGCGGCAAGGGAGGCGATCGCGCCGCGCAGGAGATCCGGTCCGATGAGCGCGGCTTGCAAGCCTGCTGTCAGCACGTCGCGGCCGAACAATCCGGTGTACGTCGGCATGCCCGCGTGCGGTACCCACGCGTCCGGCCCGGCATCCTGGTCCCAGTTCCGCAGGGCCCAGAGATCGTCGGCGGCCCGTTCAACGATGCTGCCGAAGAGCGACGGAGTGGATTCGACGTGCGCGCGCTCACGCCGCCAGTCCTCGCCGAATCTCTGCCGCGCGATCAGCACGGAGTGGCCTTCGAGAGGGCTCAGCCACCGGTCGTCGACGAGGAACTCGTACGCCACCTCGGCGTGCCAGGAACCATGTGGCGGAAGACGGAGATCGAAGCGCAGTGTCCTTTCGTCGATGTTCGGCTCCGAATCGGCTCGCAGCACGCGAATCCGTATCGCACGATGAACGTTGCGCGTGTCGTGCGATGCGCGGTAATCGATCGTCAGCATGCTGTTTCGAGCATCCCATTCGCCCGAGATGGAGCCAGGCAGTTGTCGCGGACCGCCTACTTCGGCGACATCGCAGAAGTCCGCATCCAGCCGGATCGCGAATGTCGTGCATGCGGCGGCAGCGCTGTGGTTGTCGATGTCGATCGTTTCGAGCATGCCGTTGCCGATCGCACGACGGAGCGTCAGCTCGAACGCATCCTGCGGAAGCCGGGGTCCACGGGCATCGCCACCCGAGCGGGCTGCTGTGAGCCTGCCGATCCAGTGACACGAGTCGATGAGACCGGTCGAGTCCACCCGTGGAGTCATTCCGTCGAGCACCATCTCGTACCGCGACAGCACGCGCGTATCGTGATCGAACAATCCCTGACGACCGTCTTCCCCGATCGTCCCGTCCGGATTGGAGAGCAGGACTGTATATCCGTGATGGACGAGGCACTGGCCGTGATGCGGATCGACATCCAGATGACCTGGCCAGACGCTCGCGAGGGCACCTTCTCGCTCGCCGGCGATCGCTGTCGACCACTCTGTCGCGTGCTTCATCGCCAAACCCAGCTGATCGTTCATGCAAGGTCAGTTCTCAATCCGCGTTGTATGCTCGGCAGTGCGGCCGACGCCAAGGATGTGGTCCAGGGCGGCGGTAGCGATCACAGTCGAGCGAACTCGAATCCGACCGTCAGTGCCGGACACCTCCAGTAATTTCGACTACGTCGTGATCGGCGCAGGCTCTTCGGGCTGCGTCGTCGTGAATCGACTGTCCGCCGATCCTGGGACGCGCGTGCTGCTGCTCGAAGCCGGCGTCGCCGCCGATGCCGATCCGGCGATCACGACACCCGGCGGTGGACGTCGCTCATCGGGTCGTTCTATGACTGGGGCTACACGACTGAGACGGAAGAAGGTCTCGCGCAGCGCGCGATTGCGTTTCCGCGCGGAAAGGTTCTTGGGGGATCGAGCGCGATCAACGCGATGACGCACATGCGCGGTCATCGCCGTTGCTTCGACGGCTGGCGCGACGCCGGCAATCCCGGATGGGGCTACGACGATCTGCTCCCGCTGTTCAAACGATCCGAGCGTTACGACGGCGATCCTTCACCGCACAGAGGCTCGGACGGCCCGCTCGCTGTCAGCCGGGCCCGCGATCCGCACGAAGGCCACGAGGCGTTTCTGTCAGCCGCCGCGGAGCAAGGATTTTGCGCCGATCACGGGCACGACTTCAACGCGGCCGAACCGGAAGGCGTGGCCGGCTTTTATCAGAAGAACATCCTGAACGGTCGTCGCCACAGCGCGGCGGATGCGTTCCTCATACCGATCCGGGCGCGGGCCAACCTCACGGTCCGATCGTCGGCGCACGTGGCTCGTCTGATCGTGGAAGGCCATCGCGTGAGGGGCGTGGAGTACGTACGCAACGGGCAGCCTGAAGTGGTGAACGCACGCCGGGAGGTCGTGCTCTGCGCCGGCGCGGTCGAGTCCCCGCGAATTCTGATGTCCTCCGGGATCGGTCCGCCAGACCAGTTGCGTGCGCACGGCATTCGGGTCGTCACCGACCTCGCGGGTGTCGGCCGGAATCTCCAGGATCATCTCAAATTGTCTGTTCGCTGGCGCGGACGCACCACGCTGCCGGCGTCGACCGTCACCGCCGGCCTCGTGACGTCATCGTCGGGCGGTCTTCCAGACCTGCAGTTCTATGTCGGACGCGGTGTCGATCAGCCAGACCAACTTGTGACGATCACCGTCGCTCTCGTGCGGCCACAATCGCGCGGGACGATTGAGTTGCGCTCCGCAGATCCGCTTGTCTCTCCAATCATTCGAGCGAACTACCTTCAATCGCAGGCCGACGTCGCGGTGCTGGTCGCCGGCGTGCGGCTCGCCCGCCAGATCGGATTGTCGCCGGCCTACGATCGGCTACGTGGTGAGGAAACCGATCCCGGCGATCGGGTGACCACGGCGGACGATCTCGAGCGTTTCGTCAGAGCGATGGCCGATACCATCTACCATCCCGCAGGCACCTGCCGGATGGGGCCTTCGTCCGATCCCGACGCAGTGGTCGACGCGTCCCTTCGCGTTCGGGGCGTCGAAGGTGTCCGGGTGGCGGACGCCTCGATCATGCCGGACGTCGTCGACGCGCCGACCCACGCGGCGGCGATCATGATCGGCGAGAAGTGCGCGGCGCTGATTGGTCTGCATTCCTGACGACGCGGTCGGAGAGTTCGACGTGCACGTGGATTTCTGATCGTCGCTCACTGCTCACCTGACGCAAATCGAACTGAATGCGTTAGTCAGGCGTGCGTTCGGCGTACACTACGCCCGCAGCGATCGATTGCCTGGGCACATACCAACGGCATCGTCTGGTTCAAGGACATGAAGGCGGTGCCGATGGCCGGGTACACGAAGGCGCGCGTGGGGGGATTGACGTGAAGAACAGGACGATCGTCGGAATACTGCTGGTGTGTTGCACGTGGGTTGCCACTGCCGACGCGCAGCGTGACGCTGCCGGGTGTGACCGCGAATGCCTCCGAGGCAAAGTGACGCAGCTGCTGTATGCGATGGTGAAACACGACGTGACCGGCCTGCCCGTCGCCGACACGCTGCGTGTGACCGAAGATGCCGTCGAGAAGCCGCTCGCGAAGGTCGGCCTCGTCACCACCGTGACGCGCCTGCGCGGCTTCCGCCAGGACATCATCGACGAGCGCGCCGGCGTCGCGGGTGCTGACGTCGTCGTGGAGGAGACCGGGGCGCCCGTGCTGCTGGTGGTGCGGCTGAAGGTGGTCGCCGACAAGATCACCGAAATCGAGCTGGTGGCCACACGCAGCCGGGCGGAAGGGCTCATCTTCAACATCGATGGTCTGAGCGCACCGAGCGCCGCGATGAACTACGCGCCTCGTCCTGAGCAGCTTGCTACCCGCGACGAGGCGATCAAAGCGGCGCTGAAATACCCCGAAGGGCTCACTGCTGCCAAGACGTTCGCTGCCGTGAACGCGCCGTTCGCTCCCGATGCCTATCGCTACGAGAACGGGCAGGTGATGGCCGGCCCGGACTGCAAGTTCGCACCGGGCTGCCAGAACATCTCCACGCAATCGCTCGCGATTTTCGAGCGCCTCGGTGATGCGCAGACGCGTGTGATCGCTGTCGATGAGCGCATGGGCATCGTCTGGCTGCGGATGGCCTGGGGTGTGCGCGAGCGCGGCGGCGATCAGCTGACGGTATGGGAGACGTTCAAGGTCTACGACCGCCAGATCCACGC
>DATFRP010000340.1:0-3483 GCA_035263125.1 Vicinamibacterales bacterium | reverse complement strand
ACCGTGTCGACGACGTGGATGACGCCGTTCGACTGGAAGACGTTCGCCTGCGTGATCTTCGACACGTCGCCCTTTTCGTCCTTCAGCACGATGTCGTCGCCCTGCATCATTGCCCAGAGCATGCCGCCGCTGACGGTCTTGAGGGTGGCAGATCCGTTGCCCTTCTTGATCTGCTTCTTCAGGTCGACGCTCGAGAGTCGTCCCGGCACGACGTGATACGTGAGCACCTTGGTCAGGGTGCCCTTGTTCTCGGGTTTCAGCAGCGTGTCGACTGTACCCGCGGGCAGCTTCGAGAACGCATCATTGGTGGGGGCGAACACGGTGAAGGGGCCCGCACCCTGAAGCGTGTCGACCAGTCCCGCCGCCTTCACGGCCGCGACGAGCGTCGTGTGATCGGCAGAGTTGACCGCGTTCTGAATGATGTTCTTGTTCGGGAACATCTCCTTGCCGCCAACGATGGGATTGCTTGCTGCGTAGGTAACTGCCGCGAGGGCGACCGTCGCCAACGCGCTGCTGAACAGTGTCCGTAGTCTCATGAGGTTCTCCTTACTTACGTAAGGGGTCAAGATTTGACCCCGTTGTATCCGTTCTGTCGGTCCTACGGGCAGGGCGCGGGCTTGGATTGGCTCAATCCGGCGCGGCCACCGGGACGTAGTGATCGATGTGGTAAGAGAGGCATGTCCAGTCGAGCGGCCCCGAAGGAGCCGGCGGGAGTTGTTGAAGATGCTCCCGCTCGCAGGCGCCGCAGTGCTCCTCAATCCGACCTGGCGCGCACGAGCGATTCGAGGCGGTCTCGAACTCAGCGACGCGGCGTCGGCTGTGCTCTTCGATCCGTACCGGATGGCTCCGGTGTTCCCGGATCGCGACGTGACGCCACTCGAACGGTATCCGCTCAATTCCTATCTGACCCACGATCCGGATGTGGATCTGGATGACTGGAGACTCACGGTCACGGGTCTCGTGAGCAAGCCCGGCGACTACAGTCTCGACGCGATTCGCGGATTGCCGCGGGTCCGCCAGAACACCCGCCACATCTGCATTGAAGGCTGGGACGTCATCGGCAGCTACGGCGGTGTGCGCCTGGCGGATCTGCTGACGCTCGTCGGCGCGGACGCGCAGGCACAGTTCGTGGAGTTCGGCTGCGCGGACGACTACTACGAGTCGCTCGACATCCGCACGGCGCGCCATCCCCAGTCGCTCCTGTGCGACGAGATGTACGGGCGCCCGCTGACGCGGGAGCACGGGGCGCCGCTGCGTCTCGTTCTCCCGACAAAGCTTGGCTACAAACAGGCGAAGTACCTCGTCAGCCTCCGCGTGACGAACGTGCTCGGCCCGAAGCGCGGGTACTGGGTCGATCAGGGATACAGCTGGTACGGAGGATTGTGATGACGCGCGATCACGCCGACCATCCTGCCGTCGTCCGACTCTGTCACTGGGTCATCGCGCTCGCGCTCGCGGTGCTCATCCCGAGCGGCCTCGAAGTGTTCGGTGCATTCCCCTCGTTCGGCGACAAGATCCCGCAGCGCGATCTCTTCGATCCGCCGTCGGCGCTTCGTCTCGGCGGCTGGCTGGGCGGCGCACTCCAATGGCATTTCACGTTCGCGTGGCTGCTGACGATGGCGATCGTCGCTTACATCGCCTATCAAGCCATCACGCGCAATGGCCGGCAGGTGCTGTTCGTCGCACGAGATCTGCGCGGCGTCTGGCCGATGGTCCGGCACTACTTCCTGTTCGGTCCCAAGCCGCGGGTCACCGAAACCTACAACCCGTTGCAGAAGCTGGCGTACTCCACGGCGCTCGCGCTCGTGATCGTCAGCATCGTGACCGGGTTCGCCCTCTACAAGCCGGTGCAGCTGTCGTGGCTCGTAACCGCTCTCGGTGGATTTCGTCTGACGCGGATCTGGCACTTCGCGTCGATGTGCGGCGTGCTGGCCTTCATCCCGGGGCACCTCGTGATGGTGGCGCTGCACGGGTGGGGGAATTTTGCGTCCATGTGGACCGGGAGCATACGGAAGGAATCAGGAATCAGGATTCCTGATTCCTGATTCCTAACTCCGCGTGGACAATAGAAGCGGCATGCCCAAACCCAAGGTGGCCGCAGGCGGGCTCGTCGAGCGCACGACGCCCGAAGGGACGCAGCTGGCCGTCGTGCTCCGCACGCGATATGGCGACTGGGTGCTGCCGAAAGGCAAACCTGACGGGAGCGAGACCCTCGAGGAGACGGCGCTGCGTGAGGTCCGCGAAGAAACGGGATGCGAAGCCCGCATCACCGGGCCGGGATACACCATCGAATATCTCGTCGGCCGGGTGCCGAAGGTGGTGACCTTCTTTCGCATGGAATACGTGGCCGACGGATTCACGATCGATCCGCGGGAGATCGAGGACGTCGTCTGGCTCGCGCCGCGGCGAGCCCTGCAACGCCTTACCTACGAAACCGAACGGTCAGTGGTGCGGCGAGTCTACGAAGACAAGTAGGGCTCTCACCGGGAAGCGTGAGAGATCTCGCACCGACCAACGTCAGCTTTACGGGAGAGACAGAGCCACAAACTCGCCCGGATGCTGCCGTCCCGACACCGCAACGACGATGTACTGCTTGCCGTTGAACATATAGGTCATCGGCGCATTGCTCACGCCTGCGGGCAGTTCCATCTCCCACGCGATCGCGCCGGTCTTCTTGTCGAAGGCGCGGAACATCTTGCCGCCGTAGGTGCCGCCTGGAGGCAGGCCGACGCCGGCGTCGCTGCCCTCGCCCATGAAGACGAACGACCTAGTCACGAGTGCGGCGTTGCGTCCGGGTGTGCCGATCGGTGGGACATTGAGACCCTTGAATGCGGGGTGATGACGGAGTCCGTCGCCGTTGGCGACCGACCACGCGATGTCTCCCTTGTTCAGATCGATCGCGACGAGTCGCGAGTACGGCGGCTTGAACGGATCGGGAAGGCCTTGCGGACCGAACGGCCACGGCGTCTGCTGCTTCACATACGGCAATGTCGATTCGGGATGCTGAGACTTTCCAAGGGCGACCACGGTCGGCATGTGTGCTGACGGCACGTAGAGCATGCCGGTCTCGGGATCGAACGCCGCGCCGCCCCAGTTGGCGCCGCCGCCCTGGCTCGGACGCTGAAGCGTGCCCTTCAGCGATGGCGGCGTGAACATCGGTCCGATGCGGAACTTCTGCATCTGCTCCTGTGCCAGCTTCTTGATCTCCGGCGTCAGGTTGTTCGCATCGTCGAGCGACACGCCTTGATCGACGAACGGCGCCGGCTTCGTGGGGAAGGGCTGCGTCGGATACGGCTTCTCGCCCGGCACATCGCTGTCGACTGGCACGGGACGCTCGACGATCGGCCACACCGGCGCGCCGGTGACGCGATCGAAGACGAACGTATCGCCGCGTTTGGTCACTTGCGCGACCGCGTCGATGGTCTTGCCATTCACCGTAATCGTTACCAGCGTCGGTTGGGTCGGAATGTCCCAGTCCCAGAG
>DATFRP010000339.1:0-4336 GCA_035263125.1 Vicinamibacterales bacterium | reverse complement strand
TGTTCGTCGCCGAACGTATCGAATCGAAAGATCGCCTGACCGTCCTGCGGTTGTGCCGCGGTTCGCGAAGCACTGCCGATGATCACGGCGGTCAACACCACGAGAAACACCGTTGACGCTGCGCGTATGAGTCGCATCGCTGGTCTCACCTCCCTGTCAAAGGAGTTCGCAGGTGCGAAAAGGTGACAGGGGCTGAGTTACGGGCGTCTGAATGCGGGGTAGGGATTCTCGATGCCGTGACGGTTCAAGGCCATCCGGAGACGCTTGCGAAACTCACGACCGACGCCCCATTGCTTCTGCGGCAGCGTCTTGATCCGAATCCTGAGCTGCATCGACCAGTCCGAGAAGCCGACGACACCGTGGATCTGAGCCGGCTGAAGGATCAGCGGCGCGAACTTGGGGTCGTTGCGCAGATCACGATCGACTTCAAGCACGATCGCCGACACGCGATCGGGATCTTCTTTGTAGGAGATGTTCAAATCGATCACGTAGTGCGAGAAGTCCTTGCTCTGATTTGCCAGCGTGTCGACGCTGCCGTGGGGAAAGACGTGCACGGTGCCGCGCACATCGCGCAACACGATCGTGCGCAGGTTGATCTGCTCCACCAGCCCGCTGGTGCCGTTGATCTCCACATCGTCTCCAACCCGCACCTGATCTTCGAGAATGAGGAAGAAGCCGTTGAGGACGTCCTTGACGAGCGACTGCGCGCCGATGCCGATCGACAGGCCCGCGATCCCGGCACCGGTCAGGACCGGTCCGACGTTGACGCCAAGCTCGTTGAGGATCGTGACGATCGCGATCGCGACGATCAGTATCGTGACGAGCTTGTTGACCGCATATCCAAGCGTGCGCGCCCTCTTGGTGTGCTCGAGCGAATCGAGGCTCGCACCGTCGGTCAGCTCGTGCTCGAAGCGTCGTACCACCAGGTCGGCCAAGCGGCACAGCGCATAGGCAATGACGATGATCAGGAGGATACGAAGACCCGAGCTGAACACCCAGGTCGAGATGTCGGACATCGTGCGCCCGATTTTCGGATGAAGACCGGTGACGGCGAACGCCGGGAAGAGCAGCACCGCTGTGACCAGCCCCCACGTCGTGACGAAGACGATTCGCAGCAGCGTACGAATCAGCGGGCTGTCGGATGGGAGCGAATCGCCGAGGAAGGCACGAAGCGCCGAGGTGGCAAGCCACCGTGCCAGAACCGCGCTGCCCCAGCCGACGGCGAGCGTCGGCACGAGTGCCTCGACGATTGCCCACCAATCGACCGGGTCATCGAAGACGCGGCTCCACATCTGGGCGACGCGAAACAAGACAGGCCTCTGATAGCGGTCAGCTCAGTCATGCAAGCCGAAATCCACGCGCTGCCTGCTCCGGGCCCGCAGCACCATCGCGAGGGTTCCCCGAATCCCGCGACATCTCGCGATACGCAGCGTCGGATGCGCTGGCGCAGCGATGAATCGGGCACCGCGGGCTGGAAAACCAGGTACAGCCTCGCGTGGTACACGCGTTGCACGATTCAGGTGCGCGCCCCACTGAACAGTTCCGCAGCTAAGGAGGCCTATGAACAACAATCATCCTCTCGCTACCGGACTCCTGGCCGGAATGGCGGTCGGTGCCGGGGTTGGGATGCTGCTCGCGCCGCGGCGCGGCAGCGAGACGCGCACGATGCTTCGAGGGCACGCCAATCGGTACAAAGACGGCGTTTCACAGGGCTATAAACGCGCCAGTTCCTCGGTCAACGACTGGGCACACCGCGGCCAAGGCGTCTACAAGAACACACGCGACAAGGTTGCGCAGAGTGCCAAGGAGACGGGCCGGTACATGCGTGAGGTTGCTGACGCGGTGACGAGGAAGTCGCGCCGGCTGGGCGAGTCGCCGGTACGACGCCCGGCAATGGCGACCGCAGGTCCGTCGCACGACACGAGGCACAAGTCTTTCTGACGAGTGCAGAATTCAGAATGCAGAATGCAGAATGTAAATTCAGAATGCAGCGTTCTGCATTCTGCATTCTCCATTCTGCATTACAGGTCTTACGCTGCTACGCCTTCCATCGAGCGGCGTACTCACGGAAGAAATCGGCCCCTGCCACCACGGTCTTCTTGAATTCGTCGAGCATGACGCGCTCGTTCGGCGCATGGATGTTGCTGAAGCCGTCGGTTGCGCCGAGCAGCAGGATCTCCGCTTTGGGTACCGCCGCGTGAAGCGCGTTGACCAGTGGAATCGAGCCGCCGGTCGCCACGAAGATCATCTCGCCGCCCCACGCCGTCGAGAGGGCGGCTTTTGCCGCGTCGTAGGCGGGGCCCGAGGTCTTCGCCGCAAAGCCGTTTCCCGTGGCCTCCTTCTTCACCTCGAGCGAGAGCCCGAACGGGCGAAGGCCTTTGAGGTGCTTCACGAGGGCGTCGAGCGCCTCGTCGGCATTCTGCTCTGGGTGCACGCGGAGATTCAGCTTGGCGCGTGCGTATGGCACGACAGCGTTCACGGCTTTTGCGACCGACGCTGCGTCCAGCCCAGTGATGGTGATCGCGGGCCCCGACCAGAGCCGCTCGCCAAGACCACCCGTCCCGAAGAGCGGCAGGTTGCGCCCGACTTCTGCCAGCTCCCGGAACTCCTCCTCTTCGTATGACGCGCCCTTCCATTTCTCGCGACGGAGTCCTTTCACGGCCACGTTGCCCTTCTCGTCGTGCAGCGATGCGAGCGCATGCAGCAGCGCGATCAACGCATCGGGGGCGGCGCCGCCGTACTGTCCGCTGTGTTTGGGCCCTCCGAGGGTTCTGAGCTCGAGCGTGCACACACCCGTGCCTCGCAGCGCGATCGTCAGGGTCGGCACGCCAGGACGAACGCTCCCCATGTCCTCGATCAACATCGCATCGCATTGGAAGCGACGGGCATCGATCGGCGGGTAGGTGTTGAAGGCGCTGCCGACTTCCTCCTGCCCCTCGATCACGACCTTGATCCCGACCGGCGGCTTTCCTCCCCACGCTTTGAGCATGCCAACGATTGCCATCACGTTGGCCTTCGAATCCGACGCGCCGCGTCCGTAGAGGGCGCCGTGCCGTTCCGTCGGCTGGAACGGTGGCGTTGTCCACTTCGACTCGTCTCCGGCCGGGACGACGTCGTAGTGGCTGTACAGCAGGACGGTGGGTGCCCCCGGCGGCGCCGGGATGTCGGCGGTGATGATCGGATACGTGTCGGGAAGGTCGAGCCTGTCGATGTCTCGGACGCCAGCGTCTCGAAGCAGCTCGATCACGAGGTTGTAGGCCGCGTCCATCGGCTCCGACGGAAAGCCGTCGGCAGAGATCGAGGGGATCCGCACGAGCTCCACCAGCTCCTGGGTCAGTTGCGGCATGAGCCCGTCGACTGCCTGCGCAAGCGATTGGCTCGTGGCCACGGGGGTTTCGATGGTACGAGGCATGGTTCGACCTCCCTTGGTGTTTCGACCGCTCTACGCGACCAGCACCTGCCGTGAGGTGGCCAGTCGCATGTGTCCGTCATCGCCGAACATCAATTCGTAAATGTGAAAACATCCGCGAGACATCGAGCCTCCCGCCGCGCCGAGCGCCACCGACGGCGCAGAGCAGAGCACGACGTCGCCACGCGTCCCGATCCAGTCCCGGTGGCGATGACCGTGCAGGACCAGCACGGGCGCGCCGTGCGCCGCGATCGCGGCGAGTACGTCGGGCGCATTGACGAGCGCGAGGCCAATCCGTTCCTGCAGCCCGCTCGATGCCGTCGGATACTCGGCGACGTGATGGTGGAGCAGGATCATCCACTCGCGGTCACGTCCGGCGCGCAGGATCGATTTGAGCGCAGCCAACTGCGCTCGGCCGATGACGCCGACGGCGTTGGTGAGAGAGAAATGACGCTGCGCGTTGGAATCGAGCAGGATGACGCCGTAGCCGCCCTCTTTCGGCGGCGGGACGACCAGCGGAAAGATCGCGTCCCAGACGCGAATCATCTCCAGCCGTCCTCGCCAGTGACCGCGTTCAGCCAGCGCACGCAGGTGCGCCGGCCGGTCGCCGTCGCGCAAGTACTCGCGCAGCGACGGGCCAGGCATGCCGTTCGCGCGGTCGACCACATGCGCGCTCTCGCCTTGTATCGCATCGAACGCGAGCACGACGCGAAGCTGGCGCAGTGCGTGGCTCTCGCTCCAGGGCAGGGCGAACCGCCCGGGGTTGGTGCGATCGATCACGTTGACGTCGTGATTGCCCGGCACGAACAGGATGCGGGCGCGCAGCTCCGGAGCCCGGCGAAGCAGGTCGAGGAATTCCACCCACTCGGCGCGTGTGCCCGCGTCGGTGATGTCGCCGGTGATGAGCACGCGGTCCAGTGGGGTCGC
>DATFRP010000338.1:0-4999 GCA_035263125.1 Vicinamibacterales bacterium | reverse complement strand
ATTATATCGACAGCGCAATTTTCAAGGCAAGGATCCCGAAGCCCAGCGCGAGGCCGATGACCGCACGATATTCGCGATTCCGCAGCGCCCGCGGCAACGAAAACCGGCGTGAGGCCGCCGTCCCAGCCGATCGCTTGTAGTCATCGTAGGCCGGGCCGAACGTCCGCCTGAGAAACGCCTCCTCCGTTCGAATCGCAGCCGCAGTCGTCGCTGCCATGTAACCGGCGACCACCACTCCGACGGCGACGCTCCGCGCGGCGATGATGACCCCGAGCGCGACGAAGGAGGACCCGAGATAGAGCGGATGCGATGTCCAGCGGTACGGCCCGGAGCGCGTCACTTCTCTGCTCTTCTCGAGATGCCCCGCAGCCCAGACACGGATCGTCTCACCGATGAGCGCAACGACGAGCCCCACCCGCCATGTGATCCACGTGGGCCGTGCGAGGACGAGTGTCACAACCCCGGCGAGAAACCCAAGCGCGACTCTCCGTCGTGCCAGCACCGCGACGAGACGCGACGGCACGATCGACACGGAACTCGAACCGTTACCCACGCGCCCCGCCGTGCGACGAGAGATCCGACCCGCGCTCTGGCGAGGCCGGCGCGAACCGCCGCTCGACGGCGGTCATCACTTCGTCGATGTGAATATCGTCGATGCACAGCGTCGCGCGCCTGCATTGGCGTTGGTAATGACACTGGCATCGGTCGAATCGCGAGATCGTGAGATCCGATGGCGCCCACGGGCCATTGCGCTCCGTCCGCGTCGGCCCGAAAAGCGCCACGATCGGCGTGCCGACGGCAGCTGCGATGTGCAGCGGTCCGGTGTCACCGGACACCATCAGCCGTGCGCTCTTCGCGATCGCCGCGATATCGGTCATCGTGGTGGGCGGCGCCGGCACCGCCGCGCCGCGCGACGCGGCTGCCACCGACAGACCGAGCGATTCTTCTCCCGGCCCGAACAGCACGACAGACGTGACCGCGAATCGCTCCCGCATCGCGGCCGCGAGCGCACCGAAGCGATCGGGAGGCCACCGCTTGTTCGGCCACGCGGCGCCTGGATTGAGCAGTACGTACCCGCCCGCGCCCGCCTGCGCCGCGACCACGCCCGCCGCCGACGTGTTAGGAACGTTCAGCGGAAATGTGATGCGATCGTCGACCACGCCCACCGATCGCATCAGAGCAAGGCCTTTGTGGATGACATGAGGATGGCGACCCGGATCGGGCGTCTCGCTGTACAACAGCGCCGCGAGCGGTTCGCGCAGGTGTGCCCGCGGAAGCCCGATCGTCCGCTGCGCACCGGCCGCCCTCGCGAGAACCGCCGACTTCAGCAGTCCCTGAAGATCGAGCACCGCATCGTAACGGGCACGTCGAAGCGCACCGATGGTCGACAGCAAACCGCGCGCACCCGCACGCGGATCGAGCGGGATGATCCGATCGAGGCCGGCGACCATCTGCAGCAGCTCGACGTACTTCGGATCGACGAGCCAGTCGATGGCGGCATCATCGTGCGCGCGCCGCAGGGCGGCCGCCGCCGGAATCGCGTGCACGACGTCGCCAAGCGATCCGAGCCGGACGATGAGGTACCGTGATTTCACTTGTTCGGCGATGCAATCCGGGTCAACAGATCGCGCGTGGAGTGGTCTTTTGGATCGCCGACGATTGCGATGCGTCCGCCATACGATCGCACCACGTCGCGTTCCGGCACCGAGTCGACGGTGTAATCGGTCCCCTTGCAGTGCACGTCAGGCTGCAGTGCGAGGAGCAGCGGACCGACAGTCGGCTCGGGAAAAATCACCACGAAGTCAACGACGCGCAGGGCGGCCACCAGCTCCGCCCGATGCTCGGCCGCAAGAATGGGTCGGCCCTGGCCCTTCAGCACACGCACCATGTCGTCATCGTTGATCGCGACGATGAGGATGTCGGCCTCCTGCGCAGCAGCCTCGAGATAGCGAACGTGTCCGACGTGCAGCAGATCGAAGCAGCCGTTGGCACACGCGATCGAGCGGCCGGACGCCCGCGCGTCACGCACGCGTTCGACGAGTGCCGCGCGCGAGAGCACCTCACCCACTAGCGACGCTCCGGCTCGGACGATCGGCCAGGACGGCCGTCCGCTCCATCCGCACGAACCGCGGCGCGCAGCTCGTCGCCGCTGACGGTCGCGGTCCCGCGCTTCATCACGACGATGCCGCCGGCGTAGTTGGCCAGACGGGCCGCGCCCTCGAATGTGGCGCCCGCCGCCAGTGCCAGCGTCATCGTCGCCATGACGGTATCGCCGGCGCCGGTGACATCGGCGATCTGATCGGAACCAAAAATCGGGATGTGCACGGTCGGCGCATCGGGCACGAAGAGCGCCATGCCGCGGCCGCCGCGCGTGATGAGCACGGCCTGCATGCCGGTCCGTTCGAGAATCGCGCGGCCGGCGCGCTCCAGCACCGTCAGGTTGTCGTTGATGCGCACGCCAAGGGCCTGCTCGACTTCCGATTCGTTCGGCGTGCACGCAGTGAGGTTCTGGTACTCGAGCAGACGATAGCGCGAATCGATGAGGATCGGGGTTGGCCGTCCGCGCTTCGCGAGTGCCGTCCTGATCTTCGACACCAGCGCGGTCGAGACAAGACCCGACCCGTAGTCGGACACGAGAACCGCATCGGCTTTTACTGCGGTGGCGAGGGCGCGCTCCTCGAACGCGCGACGTGACGCCTTGTCGACCCCGGTGACCGCGCGATCGATGCGCACGACCTGCTGTTTCGCCGAGTGAATGCCGCCGGCAAGAATGCGTGTCTTGACCGGGGTCGCCTGCCCGTTCGCCCGGATGATGCCACGGCGATCGACACGCGTCTCGAGCGCCTCGACGAGGCGACGGCCCGGCTCGTCGCGCCCGACGAGGCCGACCAGCAGCGCGCGTCCACCGAGGGCCGCGACGTTGTTGGCCGCGTTGGCGCCGCCTCCCGGTACGACCTCGGTCGAATCGTATTCGAGGATCAGCACAGGAGCCTCTCGCGAGATGCGCGCCACGCGTCCGTAGACGTACTCGTCGGCCATCACGTCGCCGATCACGGCGACCGTCCGACTCCTCAGCGCGCCTACGAGCGCGAGGAGCTGCGCAGAATCCACCCGACTGCCTCCATCAAATTGTTCAGGATAGCATCCGCGCCGACTCCGTCGGGCGGCGGCTCGCCATCGTGAGGGCCATCGCCGGAGCGCACCAGCACCGTGCGGGTGCCGGCGGCTCGCCCGCAGGCGACATCGAGCCACCGGTCGCCGACCATCACCGAGCGGCTCGCATCCAGATCCAGCTCGCGGCACGCCTGCTCGATGAGCCCCGGAAGCGGCTTCCGGCACATGCACGACTGCCGATACTTCTCGATTTTCGCGTCGGGGAAGTGCGGACAGAAATAGAAGCGATCGATCCCGCCGCCGGCCGCCGACAGCCGCGCGTTGAGGACGCGATGGATCTCGTAAACAAAGGCCTCGTCGATCATGCCTCGTGCGACGGCGGACTGGTTCGTGACGACCACCGTGGCAAAGCCTGCGCGCCGGAGCAGTCGGAGCGCGTCGCCTGTCCACGGGAACACGCGTAGACGATCCAGTCGATCGAGGTAACCCTGCTCTTCGATGAGCGTCCCATCGCGATCGAGGAAGACCGCAGCTCTGCTCACCGCTGCCGCCTGACGTGCAAGACCGGTCCGTGAGGACCGGCCGATCCTTTAGGGTCGCCCATCAACTCACTGACGGTCTCGAACACCCGCTCGGGAGACAGACCCTTCATGCAACGATGATCGATCGGGCATTCCCGCAGCATACACGGGCGACACCACACCGGCTGCAGCAGGACCTCGGTGCGGCCGCCCGATCGCGCGAGCGGAGCGGTCTCGTGCTCGCGCGTCGGTCCAAACAGCGCGACCACGGGCACGCCAAGCGCAGCGGCCATGTGCATGGCGCCCGAGTCGTTCGACACGAACACGCGCGACAGGCGCATCACGCCTGCAAGCGAATCGAGCGTGGTCTGGCCCGCGAGATCATGCGTCTGCGATCGTTCGCGCTCGGGGAGCATGCGCACGATCCACCGCGTCGTCTCCAGGTCGGCGCGGCTTCCAACCAGTACACACGTCGCATCCTGTGTATTCACGAGCATCGTCACGAGGCGCGCAAAGTGCGCAGGCAGCCATCGCTTCGCCGTCCCGTAAGCCGCGCCCGGTGCGATGGCAACGAGTCGGCTCGCGGCGTCGCACCCACGCGCGGCGAGGAGCGCACGCGCCTCGACGACTGCGCTTTCCGGCGCAGCCAGCACGGGCTCGAGCAGACCGGTGGCAATCCCCAGCTCGTGAACCAGATGCTGATAGTACGCGGACTGATGCATGCTCCGTCGCGGTCGTCGGATCGCGCGCGACAGCAACGGTCGTCGAAGATCGGTCGCGTAACCCCATCGATCGGGGATCGCCGCACGGCGGACCATCCACGCCGACGCGAACGAGTTCGGAAACAGGAGCGCCAGATCTGCCTGGACACAACGGAGCGCGGCGAGATCGCTGCGCAACGCCCGCGAGCGAAGCAGCTTGCCTCCCCACTCGAGCACCAGCACCTCATCGACGGATGGTGCCAGCCTGAAGACGCCGGCGATCGACTGGCGTGCAGCCACGACGAGGTGCGCCGACGGAAAGTGTCGCTCGACATCGGCAATCGCCGGCAGCGCCATGACGGCATCGCCCAGCCAGTTGGGCGAGAGCACGATGATGCGCGACGGATTAGTCGACAGCATGCACCCTGTCGCTGTAATGCAGAATGCAAAATGCAGAATGCAGAAAGAACGACAGCCGGCTGGGGCCCATCGTCGTCCCACGTCCAACCTTCTGCATTCTGAATTCTGAATTCTGCATTACTGAGACATCATGCATCGGCGCCGGCATTATCGAGCGTCACACGCTCCTCCGCGAGCGCCGGATCTCGCGGACGCCATCGCCGGTGCATCCAGAGCCAGAGCGACGGATCGCGCCGCACGTAC
>DATFRP010000337.1:0-51343 GCA_035263125.1 Vicinamibacterales bacterium | reverse complement strand
TCAGTGACGACGTTCTTCGGCGCCGGCGGGCGACGTCTCGCCGATCACGTCGAAGTGACCATCGAAGACGAGATCCGCCCGGCCCGTGCGCCAGCCCTGCCTGAAGTCCCGAATGAGCGGTGACGAATCGAGGCGATATCGCCGCACGACAGTAGCCGCGGCAGGGGCCTTCTCGAGCTCTGCGGACAGCACGATGTACCGCTCCGTCACCGACTCGGGAAGGACGGCAGGAGAGCGCGTGACCGTTACGCGGCCAATCGTGCGGCCGGAGTCGTCCGACTGCTCGTAGTCGAGGATGTGCAGCCCGATCTCGTTGTCCAGCAGACGCGCCGCGCCGAAGCCGGACAGAACGAGTAGCGGAAGCGATCCATGGCTGGCGACTTCGGAGAGGTGCATACCGCGGCGGGCCGCCCACCTCCGGTACATGACCACGAGCCGTTCGCACCACCGCGTCGCGACCTCCGGATTCGTCGGTCGATCCTGGAGGGCCGGCTGTACGGCCAGGACGACTTCGACCGGCGCGTCGCTCATCACGTCCTCGATCCCATGGCCGACCACGAACAGCTGCGACGCGAGACGCGCGATCAGGTCGCGTGAATATCGGCCAGACGCGCTTGCGGATCGCTCGAGACGACCGGCGAGACCACGTGCGGTACCGGCAGCCGCTTTCACGCGATCCATGACTTCGAAGCGCGAGAACACAGCGGGCCGATCCGGTTGGCTCCAGAAGTCGGGTCGCTCCATGCGCGCGACCAGCTCGCTCGCGATCGCACTCCATTTCGGGTCGGACAACCGGATCTCCACGCGCGCCAATTCGGCAACCAACGCCTCGCGTTCCTCAGACGCGCCAGTGGGATGGAGCATCATGCGCGCGAGCGTGATCGTCGATGCGGTCGCAGCTGCGGACTCCCCTTCCAGTCGTGCCGGACTCTCCGCCGGTGCGTCGGGATCGACGAATTCCACTTGCAGCGCACGGCCGTCGCTGCGCACGAAGAGAAACTGATCCCCTTCCGGGAAGCGGCGCTCGACGAGTGTCGCCGCCAGCGGCGCGACCAGGTGCTGATCGATCGCACGCTTCAGCGGACGTGCACCCATCGCCTGCGAGAACCCCTTGTCGAGCAGGAAATCAAGCGCCGACGCCTCCCACTCGACTGCCCACTCACGATGTCGCAAGCCGCGGCGTTCGAGTACCTGCGCCAGCTCCTTCGACACGATGCTGCGCATGTGTTCGCGGGTGAGCGGCTTGAACACGATGATGCGATCGAGCCGGTTCACGAACTCCGGACGGAAGCCTTGATTGATCGCCTTCATGACGTGCTCTTTCGAGAGCGTGGCTGCGGCAGTGGCAAGAAATCCAGGTCCCGAGTCCTCCTTGATCGTGCTGCCGAGATTCGACGTCAGGATGATGATGCAGTGTCGGAAGTCCACGGTGTGGCCCTTCGCATCCGTCAAACGGCCATCGTCAAAGACCTGCAGGAAGAGATCCCACGCCGTGGCGTGCGCTTTCTCGAACTCGTCGAGGAGCACCACTGAGAACGGCTGCTTGCGGACACGGTCGGTCAGCGCGTTTGCGTCTTCCTGGCTCTCAGGCTCTCCTACGATCTTGCGAATCGACTCGACGGTCTGGAACTCGCTCATGTCGAGCCGAATCAGGCGATCGGCGGAGCCAAAGAGGAATTGCGCCAGCGTCTTGGCCAGCTCGGTCTTGCCCGTGCCCGTCGGACCAGCGAACAGGAACACGGCGACCGGCTTGCTCGGATCGGTGAGCCCGGCCTTGAGCATCGCGATGCGATCGACGACCGCTCCGACCGCTTCGTCCTGGCCGATGACCCGTGCGCTGAAGAACGCGCGCAGCTCCTTGAGGTCCACGCGCTCGCGATCGTCCAGCACCTGTTGCGGCATCCCGGTCAACTGCGCCATCGTCGCCAGGACCTCGATGCGCTCCAGGCGCGAGACGTCGTGGGCAACGGCGCGCTGCGCGGCGAGCTTCAGCAGGTCGAGCAGCGCACCGGGCATCTGGCCCGTGCCCATGTAATGACGGGCGAGATGCGCGGCCGTTTCGATCGCCTCTCGGTCGACGCCGATCTCGACCTGCCTGGCGAGGCGCTCCGCGACCTGCTCGGCAAGCTGGTTGGTCTCGGCGTCGCTAGGTTGTTTGAGCCGGATCAGCTCCAGCGCGGTGCGCACTGCGGGTCGCTTCTGAAGAATCTTGTTCAACCCGGCTGGGGTGATCTCGCTGAGCAGAACGACGCGGCCGGTCGCAATTGCCGGCAGCACCTGGTCGAGAATCGTGGCGCTCTGACCTCCGTGCGTACCGCTGGTGGCGAGCTGCAGAAAATCCGGTGCGTGCCAGAGGACGCGTTTTTCTGCAGCGAGTTCGGTTGAAAGACGGCGCAACCGTTCTTCGAGCTCGCCGATGTATGTCTGCCCGGCTTGGAGATGAGCGCCGCCCGCTTCGAACAGCGTCCATCCCCTGGCCTCGGCACGCATTGCGAGCATCGAGACGAAGGCGGTCTTTCCCGTTCGAGGTTCGCCAACCACGAGGAGCGATCGCGGCGGCTCCTGCTGCAGGCACACCTCGGCGTGCGCGAGCAGATCTTTCAGTCCGTCGGGCTCGACCAGCAACATCCGATCTGGATCTCGTTCGACAAAGCGCCCGAACGACAGCAGAAAATCGCGATCGAGCGTGGTGAGGCGGAACGTCTTGATCGCCTCGAGCAACTGCTGCGCGGTGGGATGATCGATCCTCTGCAGCAGGGCCTCGGTCGTCGCGAGATCCGACGCGGTGGCACGCGCGAGGGCATCGCCGAAGGTCGGGTCGTCCCCACGCTCGCTCCGCACGTTGAAATGCTCGACCAGCAGACCAGGAATGATCGGATGTTCGCCCCACCACTCCTGGCAATGGAGGACGAGCGCACCGATTGAAGGACGCTCATCGAGCGAGTCGAAGTAACGCAGCGCGTAGAACATCGGCCACGGCCTGAGGTGTCTGAAGACCGCGAGCACCGAAGCGACGGCCTCGCCCCGATCGGCGCGCGTACAGAGCGCGGCACATGCGGCCGCCGACAGCGGCCAGCTTGCGCCGCCCGCGTAGTCGATGAGGAGCGTCAACGTGACTTGATCGGACGCGAGAATCGCGACCGCCTCGCGAAACGTCTCGTTGTCCATCAGGTCACGGGGGTGGGCACTGCTGTCACCGACCGCGGTCAGGGTCTGGTTCAACTGCTGCAGCCGAAGCGACGGTGCCACAGACGCGGCTGCCACCGGCACGCCGGACGACCGATTCCTCGCCAAACTCACACGTATGAGCCAGTAGATGGCGGCGGCGATGGCGAAGAACGCGACAACTTCTATGGTCAAGCTGTGGGTTATTCTAGGCGCGCGCTGGGAGGCTTGTATGAAACCCGTTAACGCGATCGCGGTTGTGGCCGCCATTCTGTGCGCATCCATGGCGAGCGGCGTGCAATCGGCGCAGGCGCAATCCCGCCTGCAACCGACGAGATCGGAGCCGGTCGTGCCTCCGCCCAGACAGTTTTCATCTGCCGCCGAGCACTACAAGTTCCTGCTCGATCGCGCCAAGGGCGGGACGAAGCACACGGTGACGACGCTGCCGGACTGGTCGGGCATCTGGGAGTCGGGCATCACGAACATGAGCATGAAGCATCCCGTGAATGCGCCGCTCTCAGCGGAGTACCGTACGCGATACGAGCAGAAACAGAAAGAAGAGCGTGAGCTCGGCGAGGTGTACTACGACCGCCTCACGCACTGCGAGCCCTCCGGGTATCCGAGATGGCTCGTGGAGCCGTATCACAAGGAGTTCGCGCTCAGCCCGAATCAGGCGTGGTTGATGCAGGTGTTCATGAACGAAACGCGGCGCGTCTACACAGACGGACGACCGCACGCGACACCCGAGGGCCACACCTGGCTCGGCGACTCGATCGGTTTCTGGGATGGCGACAAGCTCGTGGTCTGGACGATGGGCGTGAACGCCGCTGATTATCTTCGCGGCTATCCCGACAACAGCGCTGAACTCGAAGGTATCGAAGTCTGGCAGCGTGTCAAAGGTACCGCTGGCAAACCCGATCGCATCGTCGTGCAGGCGACGATGTATGACCCCGTCGGCCTGACAGCCCCATGGAACGTAGCGACCTCGTACGAGAAGGCCAACTATGAGGTCAGGATTCGCTACTGGGATTGCGCGCTCACGAGCAACGACGTGCGCGGCGACGACGGCCGGACGACCACGATCCTTCCGGGCGAACCCGGATACAAGAA
Organism: Vicinamibacterales bacterium; assembly: GCA_035263125.1. Classification (GTDB taxonomy): domain Bacteria; phylum Acidobacteriota; class Vicinamibacteria; order Vicinamibacterales; family UBA2999; genus Gp6-AA40. The sequence continues at coordinate 47,068 of DATFRP010000337.1, read as the reverse complement.
GCCGCAGACCGACGTCACGCGACCGCCCGTGAAGTAGAGGCCTAGGGGCCGCCTTCAGTACGTAGGGGCCGCCTTCAGGCGGCCCAGGAGACCGTCATGAGAAACGTCTTCCTCGCGCTCGCCATCGTTCTCATCACCGCACCTGTGTTCGCGCATCATTCCTTCAACACGTTCGACATGCGGCCAGAGGCCGAGATCGCCCTCGACGGCGTGGTCAAACAGTGGCAACTCCTCAACCCGCACTCGTGGCTCATCATCACCGTCACCAACGGCGACGGCACGAAGACCGACTGGTCGTTCGAGGCGGCAGCAGCCGCGCAGCTCGTGCCTCGAGGCATCACCATCGACACCTACAAAGTCGGCGACAAGGTGAAGGTCATCGGAGGTCCGCTCAAGGATGGCCGGAAGGGCGCGGTGCTGAAATTCGTGCAGATGGCAGACGGCACCTTCACGCTGCCGAACGACGTCGGCACCATCGGACAGGAAGCGCTCGATCGCTGGAAGGCCAAGAACGCGAAGAGCAAATAGCTCATCGGGTGTTGGCTTGCGCTTTGACACCCCTTCGAGTTCCAAAGGTTCGATGGCCGGCTATGATGATGTTCGTCATGCCGGAGGGACCGGGTGGTCCGCCGTTCATCAGCGACGAGCCCACGGTGGAACTGATCGTCCGGGCCAGGGTCGGGGACCAGCGCGCCCTCGAAGCACTGCTCGAGCGGTGCATCCCATCCCTCCGACAGTGGGCCCACGGCAGGCTGCCGGCGTCGGCCCGCGGCTCGACTGATACATCCGATCTCGTGCAGGACGCGGTCATGCACGCGCTTCGTCGACTCGACGCCTTCGAACCTCGCCATGTCGGCGCGATGCAGGCCTACCTGCGTCGGTCTGTGACCAATCGCATCATCGACGAGGTGCGAAAGGTGAAGCGCCATCCCGCCGCGGCTGCCCTCGACGATGAACAGCCGGCTCAGGATCTGTCGCCACTGGAAGAGGCGATGAAAACTGAGACCTACGATCGGTATCGGGCCGGGCTGCGCCGGCTCAAACCGCGCCACCGCCAGATCGTGGTCGCGCGCATCGAGATGCAGTGGAGCATCGCGCGCATCGCGAAAGAGTTCGGATATCCATCGGGCGATGCCGCGCGCATGGCGGTCACGCGTGCCGTCAGACAGCTCAAAGCGTACATGCAGGAACCGCCGATGAGCGTGTAGGCGAATCGCACTCCATCCAAGGATCTCAACGCACGATCAACCTGATCGAGCTTGGCGAGATCATTAAGAGACGAGCAACCTGCAAGGAAGTCACATGCGACGCACACGCGCTGTGCGTGTCACCGCCGGTGGCGGCGTGAGCCGGTGGAAAAACCTTCCACCCATTGCATGCGCTTCAGACACACGACACCATCGAACATGCTGTCTGCTCGGACGCGAGCCACGTCATCACCACCACCGCTGCGGCACGCACATCGCCCTCGTTCCAGCAGGATCGATGTCGATCAATCGGACACGGGTGAGATCAATCACGCTGACCTCCCGACAAGCTTGTCGTTATTCCTCGCGTCTGATCGTGTAATCGCATCGTGGCCTGTCAATTGCTTTCTGTCGCGACGCAACACACTCCTCCCGCATCGAGGCATCACGCATCCGGCGAACGCTGGTTCAGGGCATCCCAGGGTCGACGCAGTAACGGCGACATTCGGCTGAGCTGGTCGCGGCACGCGTGAGGCGCACGACCGCACACACGGGGTTGCGGACGTCGTCTTTGGTCTCTCTTTTCAGAACGCGGCGACAGCGCATGAACGCGATTCCCACAGTCGCGCCATCAGCGGCACACGACGTCAACGGAAAATTTCTGCGCGTCAACGACGCGCGCTTTCTGATCCGAGGTGTCTCGTACGGTACGTTCGCGCCGCGGCACGACGGGCTGCCGCTTCCCGAGCGATCGCAGGTCCGTCGTGACTGCGCCCTCATGGTCCGTGCGGGCATCAATGCGATTCGCACGTACACGGTGCCGCCGCCTGATGTGCTTGACGTCGCCGCGGAATACGGGCTGCGGGTCCTGGCCGGGTTGGCGTGGCCACAGCACGTCGCGTTTCTGGACGATCGACGTCTACGCCGAGACATCATCCGCAGCATCGGCACGCAGGCGCGAGCGGTGGCGAATCACCCTGCCCTGCTGCTGATCGCGATCGGAAACGAGATTCCACCATCGGTCGTGCGCTGGCATGGTGCGCGCGAGGTCGAACGGTTCGTCGGCGCCGCCGTCGACGCAGCGAGGACCGCGGCGCCTCATGTCCCACTCACCTACGTCAACTATCCGCCTACCGAGTTCCTCGAGCTGCCGTTCCTCGACGTGTGTGCGTTCAACGTCTACCTCCACAGCGAACAGGAGATGCGCGCATACGTCGGTCGCCTTCAGCACATCGCCGCGGGACGACCGCTGATCCTCACCGAATGCGGTGCCGACAGTCAGCGACTCGGCGAAACCGGCCAGGCCGCCCTGACAGCCATGCAGGCGCGCGTCGCCTTCAGCGAGGGCGCGGCTGGCGTGGTCGTCTTCGGCTGGACGGACGAGTGGTGGCGAAACGACGTGCCGGTCGTCGACTGGTCGTTCGGCCTGGTCGATCGGCTGCGTCGTCCGAAGGCCGCATACAGCGCCGTCGCGAGCACGTTTCAGACTGCCCCGTTCACCGAGGAGCAACGAGAGCGGTGGCCGGGAGTGTCGATCGTCGTCTGCGCCTACAACGCTGCGACCACGATCGACGATTGTCTGACGGCTCTCGAGCAGGTGGATTACCCCTCCTTCGAGGTCATCGTCGTCGACGATGGCTCGACGGATGACACGGCATCGCGGGTCCGCGGTCACCGCCGCGCACGGTTGATCGAGATCGCAAATGGAGGCTTGAGCGCCGCACGCAACGTCGGTCTGCGCGCCGCCCAGCACGAGATCGTGGCGTACGTCGACGCCGATGTGCGTGTCGACCCGTGCTGGTTGGCGTACCTCGTCCAGCCGTTCGCGACATCGGATGTCGTCGCAGTTGGCGGGCCGAATGTCGTGCCCCCTGATGACAGCTGGTTTGCCCACTGCGTCGCCCGGGCACCAGGTGCCCCCAGCCACGTACTCATCGACGATCGCATCGCCGATCACGTGCCCGGGTGCAATCTCGCGGTGCGTCGCGACGCCCTCCTGGCGATCGGCGGTTTCGATCCGATCTTCCTGCGCGCGGGGGATGACGTCGACGTCTGCTGGCGGCTGCAGGCGCGCGGCGGTCGTATCGCTTTCTCACCTGCGGCGCTCGTGTGGCACCACCATCGATCGTCGCTGGCCGCATACTGGCGGCAGCAGGTCGGATACGGCGAAGGCGAAGCGTGGTTGCGTCTGCGGCATCGTCATCGCTTCTCGGGATCCGGCGTGATGTGGCGAGGACGGATCTACAGCGCTCTCCCCTTCATTCGATCGATGTCTCGTCGTCAGGTGCACTCCGGGGTGTGGGGCACGGCTGCATTCCCCACGGTGTATTACGCGGGCACCCGCCCGCTTCAGGCCCTTCCCCACACCGCCGAGTGGCAAATCGGCGCGGCCCTCCTCGGTGTGCTGGGGCTGATGTCATACCTCCTGCGGGGCGACACGGCGTCGGCTCTTGTGATGGTTGCCGGTCTGGCCGGGCTCGGCGTGACAGTTGGTAAATGCGTCACTTACGCGTGGCGCTCTGAACTCAGCCGCGTGCCGGTCACGAGCCCGGGCGGTCGCATCGTCAGGCGCTTCCACTACCGCGCCGCGATCGCGTGGCTGCACGTCGTCCAACCGCTGGCGCGTTCGTATGGGTATCTCCGCGGCACATTACAGCCGCCGTCGGCACCTGTCACGACTGTTCCTGAAGCGCCGACGCTCGAAGCCGTGCCGCGACGGAGGCGCGCTGAACTCTCGGTTCTGCTGGGAAGGCCCGCTCGCCGCACGTTCTGGAGCGAAGTCTGGACGACAGCGGACGCGCTGCTCGCCCGAACGGTGGAACGCCTTCGCGCGCGACGAGTGGGACACCGCATTCAAGTGGACGATGGGTGGCGCGCCGATCGCGACCTGAGCGTGGCACTCGGTTCGTGGGCATGGGCGCATGTGCGCACGCTCGTCGAAGATCACGGAACAGGTCGATGTCTGCTGCGGGTGCGATTGGACGTGCGGCTGCGAGTCTCCGCGGTCGCGCTCGTCGGAGCACTCGTCTCGGCAGTACTGCTAGCGCGAGCATACGGCGGCCGTTCGATCATGGTCGCTGTCGTTGGCTGCGCCATCCTGATCCTGGCGAAGTTGGCTCGCGACCTGTCGCGCGATCTCGGACAGATCCTCGACGTGATCACGGCTGTCGCCGACGACTTCGGCATGCAATCCGTCGGGGATGTGCAACCGCCCCGTTTCAAAGCCGCAGTGTCACGATGGCGCCGGCTTTCCGCCACGCACGGAGGCTGATCGTGCATCTGCTGATCCGTCTCCTGCCGTACCTGCGCCGATACACCAGGCTCGCCGGCCTCTCGGTCATCGTCACGCTGGCGTCCGTCTCCGTCGGACTGCTGCTCCCGTGGCCGTTGAAGATCGTGATCGACAACGTCCTCGGGACCGCGCCGCTGACGCCATCGCTGGCTCAATCGGTCGGCGGCCTGGACCGGGTGACGATTCTTCTGGTCACCGTCGGCGGCGGCCTGGCGCTCACGCTGCTCTCGAATGCCCTCGCGATTGCAACGTCCTATCTGAAGACACGTCTCGAGCAGGGCATCGTCCTCGACTTTCGCAGTGATCTGTTCCATCACGCCGAACGTCTCTCGGTGGCGTTCAGAGACCAGGTGAGCACGGGCCGATTGATTTACGCGATCAACTTCGAGGCGACGTCTGCCGGGAATCTGGTGATGGCGCTGCAGCCGCTCGCGCAGAGCGCGTTGACCGTCATCGGCATGGTGTGGATTACCTTCCGCATCGATGCGGTGCTGGCGCTGCTCGCCGTCACCGTCGTGCCGATTCTCTACTACGCGATCGGCTACTACGCCACGCACATTCAGCCGCGACTGCTGGAGGTGAAGTGGATGGAGGCCGACGCGCTGTCGATCATTCACGATGCCATGTCGATGGTGCCGATCGTCAGCGCGTTCGGGAGGGAGGATCACGAACTCTCACGCTTCCGGCGTCAGAGCGCTGCCACGCTGCGGGCACGCGTCGGGATCACCACGCGCCAGACCTTCTTCTCGCTCTGCATCAACATGACGACCGCGACCGGGACGGCGCTCGTGCTGGGCTTTGGATCGTATCAGGCGCTGCGCGGACGATTGACGCCAGGCGATCTACTGGTGGTCCTCTCGTATGTCTCGGCGGTCTACAAACCACTCGAGTCGATCAGCTATACGCTCGGCTCCCTGCAGGACAACCTCGTCGGGCTTCGCATGGGCTTCCATATTCTCGACACCACGCCACTGATCCAGGAGCAGACGGACGCGGCGGAACTGCCCCTCGCCGCCGGCGACATTCGATTCGACGATGTGTCCTTCGCCTATCCGGGACGTGTCGACACGCTGAAGAACATCTCCTTCGAGGTCGCGCCCGGACAGATCGTGGCGATCGTCGGCCCGACCGGCGCCGGCAAGACGACGCTCGCGAGCCTGCTCCCCCGGTTCTACGACCCGGTGCACGGCCGCATCCTGATCCATGGCCGCGATCTTCGCGGACTGACCCTCACGTCGCTGCGCGATCACATCAGCATCGTGCCGCAGGAGCCGCTGCTCTTCGCCGGCACGATCGCCGACAACATCCGCTATGGCCGGCTCGACGCGTCGATGGAGGAGGTCATCGCCGCGGCGCGGGCAGCCAACGCGCACGACTTCATCGTGCGACTGGGCGGCGGATACGACACCGAGATCGGCGAACGCGGCGTGCGGCTGTCTGGAGGCGAACGCCAGCGGTTGTGCATCGCGCGAGCGTTCCTCAAGCCGTCACCGATTCTGATTCTCGACGAGCCGACCGCGTCGATCGACTCACGCACCGAGTCGGTGATCCTCGATGCGCTCGACCGGCTGATGGTCGGTCGCACGACGTTCATGATCGCCCACCGCCTCTCGACGGTTCGGCATGCCGATCTGATCCTGGCGATGGACCATGGCGTGGTCGTCGAGCAGGGCACGCACGATGAGCTGCTCCGACGAGGCGGCCTGTACGCGCAGTTGCACGACGCTCAGAACCGACGTCTCGAGCGGACGCGTCGGGCGGCTGCTCTCGTCGAGGCCGCAGGGGAGCCGGCGTGACGCGCGCGCCGATCGTCGTGCTCGGCGCAATGACCCGCTACCCGGTCTCGGGCATCGTCTGGCTGACGATGCAGTACGTGCTTGGCTTCCGAAGCCTCGGCTACGACTGCTACTACGTCGAGTGCCACGGCGGCACGCCACGCCCGTTCGTCGACAACGACGACGGCACCCGAGGGGCCGCCAGATTTCTTGGCGACCTGATGACCCGCTTCGATCTGTCCGATCGATGGGCCTTCCACGCCAGCCGTGGGAGCGATCGCTGTTACGGGCTGTCGCGATCGCAGCTGCTGCGCCTGTACGACTCGGCGGCGCTCATCGTCAACCTGCACGGCGCGACGGTACCGCAGCCAGAGCATGCGGCCACGGGGCGTCTCGTGTACATCGGCACCGATCCGGTGCTGATCGAGGCGCAGCTGCACCAGGGATCGCCTGAAGCGGCCGCACTGCTGGAGCCGCACGTCGCCTTCTTCACGTGGGCCGGCAATTACGGCCGGCCCGATTGCCGGCTGCCGGTCTCGGATCGTTTTCCGTTTCAACCAACGCGGCAGCCGCTGATCCTCGATCTCTGGAACCGTGACGCGCCAACGTCTGGACGATTCACCACCATTGGCGGCTGGCGGCAGCTGTGGCGAGAACTCGAGATCGATGGCGAGACCTATCACTGGAGCAAGCACCTCGAGTTCATGAAGTTCCTGGCTCTGCCCGAGCGATCGGGCGAGACCTTCGAGCTGGCGTTGAGCAGCTACGAACCGTCGGATCGCGAACTGCTCGAGGCCCATGGGTGGACGGTGCGCGATGCCGCCCCGCTCTCGGCCGATCTCGAGCTGTATCGCGACTACATCCGCGAATCGCATGGCGAGTTCACGGTCGCGAAGGATCAGAACGTGCGGCTTCGCACCGGCTGGTTCGGCGATCGAAGCGCGGCGTATCTGGCCGCGGGGAGGCCCGTCGTGACCCAGGAGACAGGATTCAGCACGAGCCTGCCGAACGGGGATGGGCTCTTCGCGTTCTCGACGCTCGACGAAGCGGCCACTGCCGTCGAGGCGATTACGTCCGATTACGAGCATCATTCGGCCGCGGCACGAGAGATCGCGGCTGAGTACTTCGATCACAGCATCGTCCTTCCTCCCCTGCTCAGGGCGTGTGGAGCATGAACATGGACTCAGCCAACCAGCGACCGGCAACCCAATCGCCCGAGCGGTCAAATGGCGGCTCCGTGCGCCAACGATCGGCATCGTCAGGCCGAGTCGCCGTACGGGCCGACAACCCACCGATGCTGCGTGCCACCCTGCAGGCGACACGCATCACGGCCCGCCACGCGCTCGAGCGGACACTGCAGCAGGTCGAGGCTGCCCCGATCGGCGTGATCAGCCCGCAGTCATCAGCAGTGGTCGAATGGCTGCGCCACTCGGGTCGCGTCGCCGAACCGATCACGGCGCTTCGGAAGCATCAGGGTCATAAACGAACGGACCGGCCTGAACGACGGTCGGTCATCATCGCGGTCGACTGCGTGGAGTACGCACCGGATCCGACGGAGTTCCTCCGCGAATTGCGACGGCACATCACACCCGATGGACGACTGGTTGCGGTCGTGCCCAATCTGACTCACGCAGGCGTTCGCCTGGCGCTGCTGCGCGGTGAGTACCCGTTGTCTCCGGTGGGCGCCCCCCACGCGCGACGACCGTTCACAGCAGCCGAGATCGAGCGGCTCCTCGAGGATGCAGGGTTCGCGGTCATCGGCGTCGAACGTGAGCTCGAGTCGGTCGAGGTGCTGAAAGAGATCGGCACCGGTGTGCCCGAGCCAGTCCTGGCGGTGCTCGCTGACGACACCGATGCGTTGACATCGCATTTCGCCGTCCTCGCTGGACCGCAGGGCGCGGTGTCAACCGGCCTCCTCCATCGGCGCGTCCGCGACCTGGCGAGCGAACAGCACGCGATCTCCCGGACCGCCGATCAACTCGTGCGCCGGATCGCACGGCTCGAGGCGCGGCGCGACGGACGATCGGTCGAGACCGTCGACATGCCCGGCATCACGTCGACGTCGCGCTCGACCATCGAGAGCGAGCGTACTCTCCCGGCGCAGCAGGACCTCGGCCGCGACCGGGAGCGGCTGGGTCGAGCGGTGACCGAGGTCGACCAGCACGCGCGCAGCACTCAGGAACAGCATGACCGCGAGCGAGCAGAGATCACGAATGCGCTGACCGCGATCGAACGTCTCGATCAGGAACTGCGTCAGGCGAACGCTCGCCTTGCCGCGCGTGCAGCTGCCGATGCGGAACGTGATGCCGTGCTTCGCCACGCCCGTGAGCAGGTCCTGACGTGTGTTGGTGCGATGACCTCGCTGATCACGCGCGTCGAACAGTCATGCTACCGGCGGCTCGTCTCACGCGTGTGCAAGGCGGTGAACCGCGAAGTCACGCGCGGCTCGGTTGTCGCCGTCATCACGCGCGGCGATCACGAGCTGCTCGCATTCGATCGGCGAGAGGGCTGGCACTTCCCCCAAACCGAGAAAGGCGTGTATGCCGGCCATCATCCCGAACACAGCGAGGCCGCCATCACACATCTCGAGCATCTCCGTTCGAAAGGCGCTCGGTACCTGGTGATTCCCCGGACCTCGTTCTGGTGGCTCGAGCACTACCGCGAATTCAAGGAACACCTGCTCCGTCGTTATCGGTGCGTACTTCGCGACGACCGTACATGCATGCTGTTCGCGCTCAAAAGGACAGGCGGGTCTGGACACCCGGCCCTGCGTCGTCGCGAATCTGAAAGCCCACCTCCCGGTCGTCGCGGATCGCAGGAACGGCTCGCTCATCGTCGAGGCGCCAGATGACTGTGTCGGCTGACACCGCGCTCGAGCGACTGCACCGCTTCAACCCGTGGTTCCGTCCGGAGCCCGGTCGTGCAGAACGTCAGAGTAGCGGAGTGTCCGCCGTTCGGGTCACCGGGTACCTGTCTGACGAAAGCGGATGGGGCGCGGCCGGGCGTGGCTACGTGCGCGCGCTGCAGCAACTGAATATCCCGATGACGGTCCACGACGTCTCAGCGCTCACGACCAATCGCTCCGAGGATCGAAGCCTGCATCTGACGTCGTCAGCGAGCGCCACGGACGTGAATCTCGTGTGCGTGGACGCCGGCCAGCACTTCGCTCTGTTGTCCGAGGTGGGTGAGTCGTTCTTCGCGGGGCATTACAACATCGGCGCGTGGGCGTGGGAGCTGCCGCGATTCCCCGAGAACTGGTACGACCGCTTCGCGTACTACGACGAAATCTGGGTTGGCACATCGTTCATCGCGTCGGCGCTGGCACCAATGGCGCCTGTGCCGATCGTTCGCATACCACCGGTCATCGGCCTGCCACCGGCATCACGCGCGCGCGGCCGCCAGCGGGTTGGCGCTGCGGCGCGCGAGTTCATCTTTGCGTTCGTGTTCGACATCCACAGCCACCTGCCACGAAAGAACCCTCACGCGACGATCGCAGCATTCCGACGCGCGTTCGGTCGACGAGACGACGTACGGCTGGTGCTGAAGTCGGTGAATGCGACCGCCGATCCCAGCGGATACGCGGAACTGCGCGAGCTCGCTGGCGACGCACGAATCGACTTTCACGACGGCTACTGGGGAGCGCAGGACGTGCGCGACCTCATGGCCGGCTCCGACGCGTACGTCTCGCTGCATCGCTCCGAAGGCACCGGCCTGACCATTGCCGAAGCGATGGCGCTCGCGAGGCCGGTCATCGCCACTGACTGGTCTGGCAACACAGATTTTGCCGACACGTCGAACAGCTATCCCGTCGGCTACTCGTTGTCGACGATTCCCAGGAACGTCGGGCCGTACCGGGCGGGCGACACGTGGGCCGAGCCGGACGTCGAGCACGCCGCGTGGCTGATGCGGCACGTCGTCGATGCCTCGGAAGAGGCCACGCGTCGCGGAATCGCTGCGCAACGCCGCATCTGCCAGGAGTACTCCGAAGACGCGATCGCCGCGCTCGTGCGCGCCCGGCTCGACGTGATCGGGAGCCGCCAGCGTCTCAGCGTGCTGCGAAGCGAGCTGACGTCGTTCGTGCACGACTATCGGGGGCTCGTTCGATCGGTTCGTCAGATCGCCTCACACGTTGTGACCCCAGGCGACGTCGTCGCCATCGTGAGCCGGGGCGACTCCGAGCTCCTGGCGCTCGATCGCGGGACGGCCTGCCACTTCCCCGAGGCAAGGCCAGGCGTGTACGCCGGACATCACCCGGAAGACAGCGCCGCCGCGATCGCCGCGCTCGATGCCTGCCGCGCCACACGTGGTGCGACATACCTGGTGTTCCCGGGCACTGCGATGTGGTGGCTCGACTACTACCGCGAGTTTCGAGACCACCTCGAACATCGCTATCGCTGTGCATGGCAGGACACGCACTGCGTCATCTACGACCTGCGGATCGCCTCGTCCGAGGGTCCGCGATGACGCCGCTCGTCGTCGTGAGCAGTGCGGTCGCGAACAAGCCGTCGAACGGGGGCAACGCACGGATGGTGCTGAACTGGCTCGAAGGCCTCGAACGGCTTGGGGTCGAGGTGTTCTTCATCGAGCAGATTCGCAGCGAGCACTGTGTAGACGACTCCGGTCATCGAACGTCAGCCGGCACCAGCGCGAATCGATCGTATCTGGAGCGGGTCATGTCGACGCATGGCTTCGCCTCGCGCATGGCGCTCGTCTGCGATGCGAGCGACTCGCTCGAGCGAGCCACGCTGGTTGGCGCGACCGCCACCGACCTGTATGACATTGCCGAACAAGCCGACCTCTTGATCAACATCTCCGGACATCTCTCGGTTGCCGCGCTGAAGGATCGCTTTCGACGCAAGGCGTACGTCGACCTCGATCCGGGATACACGCAAATCTGGCACGCCGAAGGGTCGCACGCGGCCCGACTCGAGGGACACGACGTCTTCTTCACCGTGGGCCAGCAGGTCGGTTCGCCGGCGTGTGGTGTGCCGACCGACGGGATCGAATGGCGTCCGATTCGCCAGCCGGTTCTCATCGATGACTGCGTGAAGGACTCGCTGTCGTCGTGCGAACGCTTCACGACCATCGCGAGCTGGCGCGGCGCGTACGCCCCGATTGCGTTACAGGGGACGACGTACGGCGTGAAGGCGCACGAGTTCCGCAGGATTGTCGATCTCCCGCAGATGTGCGACCAGACGTTCGAGGTGGCGCTCGACATCCATCCCGGCGACGCCAGAGACGCCGACCGACTCCGCGACGCCGGCTGGCAGCTTGTCGATCCACGACACGTCGCTGCGATGCCGGATGACTATTGCCGGTACATCGACGGGTCAGCCGCCGAATGCTCCGCCGCTCAGGGCATCTACGTCCAGACCGCAAGCGGATGGTTCAGCGACCGCACGGCTCGATATCTCGCTTCCGGCAAACCGGCGCTGGTCCAGAACACCGGGTTTTCGACGCCTGAAACGGGCGAAGGCCTCGTCGTGTTCGACACATCTGCGGAAGCCGCTGAGGGCGCGGCACGGATCGCACGCGACTACCGCGATCACTGCGAGGCCGCGCGATGGCTCGCGAAACGCTACTTCGATTCGGAGACGGAACTGCGCCGCTTCATGGAAGACGCCGGACTCTAGGAGAACAGTCGTGGACGAACTTCCTGACCTTCGAACGGACGAAGACGTCGATGCGCTGCTGGCACGATTGCGAGCGAAGATCGCGCCGTCAGTCTCATCCAGCACGGACATCTCCGCGGCGACAGATGCGTTGCCCGACCAGGCGCCGGACGCACTGACGGGCTTCATCGCCGCGCACGGGGACGCGACCGCCACGATGGTCCGCGCCCTGAAGGTTCTCGCGGACGCCATCGACGATCTCGCGCCCGAAGGCCCCAGGCTTCAGGCCTCAGGCCTCAGTTCGAAGGCCAGTTCTGGGGCCCGGGGCCCGAGCCCTAAGCCATCGCGCTCCCGAAGGGAGCGCCGCCGATGAACATCGCCGTCGTCACACCGCGGATGGCGTCCGGTGAACGCGGCGGCGCCGAAGCGTTGTATCGCGGTCTGGTTGCCGCCTTGCGCTCAGCAGGACACCGAGCGGAGGAGGTCGCCGTTCACACCGACGAATCGTGCTGGAACACCGTGCTCGAGTCGTATGCGCGTTGTTCCGCGCTCGATCTGCGCGACTACGACCTGGTGATCTCGACCAAATCGCCCACCTTCATGGTGTCGCACCCACACCACGTGTCGTACCTCCTGCACACGATGCGTGTGTTCTATGACATGTTCGAGACCGAGTACGGCGCTGGTACTCGCGAACAACACGCGCAACGGCGCGTCGTCCACGCGCTCGATCGCTATGGTCTCCGTCCCGGCCGCATCCGCAGGCATTTCAGCAACGGACACACGACGTATCGCCGACTGATCGACGCGGGCTCGTGGTGGCGGGACGTCCGATTCACCGCGCTGCACCATCCGCCCCTTCTCTCGGGCAAACCGTCTACAGGGCAGGACTACATCCTGATGCCCGGGCGCCTCCACCGATGGAAGCGTGTGGGGCTGGTCATCGACGCATACCAGCACGTGAAGCGTCGGCTTCCGCTGCTCATCACCGGCAACGGAGAGGATGCAGCGGCGTTGCGCGCCGCCGCCGCAGGCGATCGCCGTATCCGTTTTCTCGGCGACGTCACCGACGCCGAGCTCGCGGACCTCTATGCCGGCGCGCTGCTCGTGCCGTTCGTGCCCTCTCACGAGGACTACGGCCTGATCACGATCGAGGCATTCAAGAGCGGCAAGCCGGTGCTCACGTGCACCGATTCGGGTGAACCGCTCGAGTTCGTCCATGACGGCGAGAGCGGCTACGTCGTCGAACCGGATGCCAAGGCCATCGCCGCGCGAATCACGCACGCGATCGATCATCGACCGCTGGCGGCGCAGATGGGTGAGCGAGCCCGCAAGAGTGTTACGCACATCGCCTGGGAACCGATCGTCGAGGCGCTGACGGGCGCGACCTCGTCTCCGTCACGATCGCGGCCGCGAGACGCTCACCTGGGGACACGATTCGCCGTGAGCGTCCTCGACATGCAGCCCATCGAACCGGCTGTCGGTGGCGGTCGGCTCCGCCTGCTCGGGTTGTACCGATCGTTGGGGAGGGACCTGCCCACCACCTACGTTGGCACGTACGACTGGCCAGGCGAGCAGCGTCGACGGCATCAAATCAGCCCGACGCTCGAAGAGATCGACGTGCCGCTGACCGACGCGCATTTCCGAGCTGCGGACGCGTGGCGCGCGCGCGCCGGCGGCAGAAACATCATCGACACTGCGTTCCCGCATCTGGCGCCGAACTCGCCCGCGTACGTCGCCGAGGCGCGCCGGCGAGCCGCCGATGCAGACATCGTCATCTTCTCGCATCCGTGGATCTATCCGCTTGTCGCTGATGTCCTTCGCACACGTCCTCAGCTCATCGTGTACGACTCGCATAACGTCGAAGGACTGCTGCGGCTGCGCCTGCTCGACGACAAGGGGTTCGGGACGCGGCTCGCGGCTCATGCCGCGGTCATCGAACGCGAGTTGTGCCGGAGCGCCGATCTGGTGCTCGCGTGTTCGCACGAGGATCGCGTGCTGTTCCACGAACTGTACGACGTTCCCTATGGCAAGTGTCTTGTCGTCCCGAACGGCACCTTCACTGATTCCATCGTACCGGCGACAGAAGATCGGCGAGCCGCCGCGAAGCGTGCGCTGCGACTTGGCCCAGCGCCTGTCGCGGTGTTCGTGGCCAGCTTCTACCCGCCCAACGTGGAGGCAGCACGCTTCATCAACGACACGCTCGCGCGCGCATTGCCCGGCGTCACGTTCGTCATCTGCGGCGGCGTCGGTGAGGCGTTCGCGAAGGCCCAGGTCGCACCGAACGTGCGGGTCACGATGGTGATCGACGAGGAGCAGAAGCGCCAATACCTCGAGGCCGCGGACCTCGGGCTGAATCCGATGTTCGTCGGCTCGGGCACGAACATCAAGATGTTCGATTTCATGGCGGCGGGCTTACCCATCGTCACGACTCAGGTCGGCGCGCGTGGCATACAGACGACCTCCGATCCTGCGTTTCTCGTGACGTCGCGCGAGGAGTTCGCCGCCACTGTCCGCCGTGTCCTCGATGATCGCGCGCTCGCGGCCTCGATCGGGGCCGCCGGCCGGCGCGTCGTCGTCGAACGCTATTCGTGGGAGCGCCTGTCGCCGGATCTTGGCCACTTGTTGCGCAGGCGGCGGACCAGGCTGGGCACACCACGGCCTGCCGTCAGCGTCATCGTGCCGACCTACGAACGGCATTCCGTCATCGACGCGCTGATGGAGTGCCTGTCGCGCCAGACCATCCAGAACTTCGAAGTGATCGTTGTCGACCAGAGCGCCTCGCCCTGGCAGCGTGCCGGCAGCACGGCGCTCGATCTGATGTACGTCCACACCGACGTGCGGGGAGCCGCCAACGCGCGCAATACCGGCGCGTTCTACGCCCGTGGCGACGTACTCGCGTTCACCGACGATGACTGCCGGCCGGATGCGGATTGGCTCGAAGCGGGCTCGAAGTACTTCGAGAATCCCGATGTCGTCGGGGTGGAAGGGCTGGTGGTCTCCGATCACGCACACGACGACCGCTACCGACCGGTGAGCAACGTCGGATTCGAAGGCATCGGATTCATGACGGCGAATCTGTTCCTGCGCCGCGAGACGTTCATGGCCGTCGACGGCTTCGACGCCCGCTTCGATCAGCCGTTTCGGGAGGACACGGACCTGGCGTGGCGTGCGCTCGAGCACGGGCTGATTCCCTTCGCGAACGACGCTCGTGTGTATCACCCTCCACAGCCGCGAGCGATCGCACGCGAAGCGCTTGGCGCGCGCGTCCGTTTCTTCGAGAAAGACGCGCTGCTCCTGAAAAAGCATCCCGAGCGGTACCGCACGCTCTTCGAACGCGAACGTCACTACGCCAACACGCCTGGGTTCGCCGAGCACTTCCTGCGCGGGGCGGAGAAGTATCAGGTCGCGATCGACGAGTTCTATCGGTCGCGCGTCGAGACACGCAGGTAGCAGCCGGCTTGAGCGGAACCACGAGATCGTATGGATGATCACTTCCTATCGCGCTATCTCGACGCCTTCGACAGCATTCCGGGCTGGTTCTCTCCGGATGCGTGCCTGATCTTCATGGCGTACCACCAGCTCCTCGCTGATGCGGGAATGGCGGGCGACGCGCTGGAGATCGGCGTGCATCACGGGCTGTCGGCGATCGGCGTGGCCGCGCTTCGAGGCGAAGGCCGCCGCTTCGTGGCGATCGATCTCTTCGATGAGATGCAGGCGCAGAACATTTCCGGCTCCGGACAGGGCAACCGCGAGCAGTTCCTCGCGAACATGCGCCGGTTCTACGACGATCTCTCGTTCCTCACGACTCTGGCGGCACACTCGGCAACGCTCCGGACCGCCGACCTCGGTACGCACTACAGCTTCTGTCACATCGACGGCGGCCACTCCGCCGCCGAGACGTTTGCCGATCTGAAGCTCTGTTCGGCGATCACGATCGCTGGCGGGCTCATCGCGCTCGACGACTACTTCAATCCTGCCTTCCCCGGCGTGGGCGAAGCCAGCATCCGGTTCGCACTCGAACATCCCGGAACGCTTCGACCGATCGCGATCGGCTTCAACAAGGCGCTGTTCCAACGCGAGCCCGCGCCCTTCGACCTCAACGCACGATTCGCCGAAGTCTTCCCGTGCGGCTACGCGAGCCGGGCCGTCATGTGGGAGCAGCCGGTCCGTCTCTTCGACACGGCGTTCCGCGCGTTCTTCGACTGCGATCGCTCGACGCCGCGACGACTCGTGCCTGCGGGTGAACGCGCCGTGCAGGCGCGAATCGAGCCGACGCAGGTGGCGATCACGGCAAAAGCCGGCGAGGCCGTATCCGTTCCGGTGCAGGTCACGAATCTCTCACGCATTCCGCTGGCTCACGGGAGTTCGCCCTTCGGCCTGTCGTACCACCTGATGACGGCGGAACGACGGCTGCTGCAATTCGATCACGCGCGGGAGTGGTTCACCGATCCGCTCCTTCCGGGCGCCTCGCGCACGGTGGATGTCTGCGTCCAGGTGCCTGCCGAGCCCGGAACCTACGCACTCGAGTTCGACATCGTCTGGGAGGGCGTGTCGTGGATGAAGGACCTCGGGAATCCGACCGGCGCCATGCAACTCACGGCGATCGGCGATCACGCGGCCGCGCCGGCTGAGCCGACCGCGTCACGGATGACATGATGCCGCCATCCCGTTTATCGATTCTCATGACCGGGATGATCGCCGCCGACGCGTTCCACGGCGGTGCGACATGGGCCGTGTTGCAGTACGTGCTTGGACTGCGCCAGCTCGGACATCGAGTCTGCTTCATCGAACCGGTACCGGCATGGAAGCTGCGCCCCGTGGGCTCGACGCTGGCGCGCAGCGGCACAGCGGCGCATTTTCGACAGGTAACCGAGACGTTCGGCTTCGGGTCCTCAGCCGCGCTGCTGCTGGAAGGAACGACCGAGACGGTGGGCCTCAGTTATTCCGCACTTCGACGCTGCGCACGCCGGGCCGATCTCCTCATCAACATCTCCGGCATGTTGAACGACCCCGCGCTGCTCGAGCCGATCGCGCGCCGCGTGTATCTCGATCTCGATCCCGGCTTCAATCAGGCCTGGCAGTGCGGTGGCGGGATCGACATGCGCTTCGACGCGCACACACACTTCGCCACCGTTGGACTGGCGATGGGACGATTCGAGTGTCGGGTGCCGACGTGCGGCAAGCGGTGGATCACCACGTGCCCCCCCGTGCTGCTGCGTGAATGGCCGGTGGCGCCGCGCTTGGCACGCGACGCGTTCACGACGGTCGCGAACTGGCGATCGTACGGAGCGGTCCACCACGACGGGATGTTTCTCGGCCAGAAGGCACACGCCCTGCGGCCGTTGATCGCTCTTCCTCGAAAGACCCGGACCCGATTCGCGCTCGCGCTCGCGATTCATCCCAGTGAACCTGACCTGGCCGCGCTGCATCAGCACGGATGGACGCTGGTGGATCCGAGACGAGCTTCGGGCACACCGTCGGCCTACCGGCGATTCGTCAGCGGGTCGCGTGCCGAGTTCGGCATCGCGAAGAGCGGCTATGTCGTCGCGCGCTCCGGATGGTTCAGTGATCGGAGTGCCTGCTATCTCGCCTCCGGCCGTCCGGTGCTCGCTCACGACACCGGGTTTGCCGCCATCTTGCCGACCGGAGAGGGGCTGCTCTCGTTCACCGACGAGTCGGACGTTCTTGCCGGTATCGATGCGATCGAGACCGACTACCCGCGTCACCGGAAGGCCGCCCGCGCGATCGCGCAGACGTACCTCGATTCCGATCGCGTGCTCCCGCGACTGCTCGATGAGGTGGGAGCGACGTCATGACGAGCCTCGAGCAGCTCCTCGCGTCGCACTTCGGCGATCGGATCACCGACGTGTCGAGCCGTCCGTCGTTGTATGCCTCGAGCTTCTTCGTCGACGAGATCGACATTCGCCTCGACGACGGGACCACGGTCGAGCTCGTGGCCAAGGCCGCGCAATGGGAGGCGAAGTCGCCTGAGGCGCACAGTGCGAAACCGGCATTTCTCTGGAACGACCAGCGCGAGCGAACGACCTACGAATCGATTCTCGCGAAGGTCGATGTCGGCAGCGCCCGCTACTTCGGGTCGTTCGTCGACGCGACCGGCGTCCACTACCTCCTGCTCGAGCGGATTGCAGGTGTCCGTCTGTCGGAATGCGACGGACTCGAGCCCTGGCGCGAGGCGGCTCGATGGCTCGCGCGCCTGCATGCGCGCGTGAGCGTCGAGAAGGCCTCGGCCAGTTGCGCCGCCGCACATCTCGTGCGCTACGACCGCGCGTTCTACGAGTCGTGGCGGCACCGGGCCGAGCGATTCCAGAGCTCGCGCGCCGACCTGAGCCGACTGGCGGCAACACATCGGCATGTCGTCGACCGCCTTCTGTACGAACGCACGTCATTCCTCCATGGAGAGTTCTATTCGGCGAACGTCTTGATCGTCCACCGCGCAAAGGCGATTGCCGTGCGACCGATCGACTGGGAGATGGCCTCGTTCGGGCCGGCGCTCATGGACCTTGCGTATCTGCTCGCCGGCCGCTGGACCGACGACGAACGAGCGGACGTGGCCGACGCGTACGTGCGTGAGCTGGCGAGTCACAGGCTCGACACGCCGCGGCGCGAGCACTGCCTCAGGACCCTCGACTGCTGCCTGATTCATCTATCGGTTCAAAACCTTGGTTGGTCGGACGCGTGGACGCCCCCGTCGGATCACACCTACGACTGGCTCGGTGAAGGCCTTCGGCTCTGCGAGAGGTGGCAGCTATGACGGCTCCGACTGTGAAGCGCTATCTGAGCATCAGCGCGATCCTGTTCATGTTCACCATCTCGCTGAATGCGGGACAATCCCAAGGCGCTGAAGTCCACGGCGTCGTGAGGGACGACTCCGGTGCAGTCGTTCCTGGCGCTTCGGTCACGCTGACCGACGGAGGCCAGCACCTGCACACCACGACCACAGATGCGAGCGGCGCCTATGTGCTTCGTGATCTGCCGCCGGGGCGGTACGCCCTGGTCGTCCTGCTCCAGGGGTTCGCGCCTGCGTCACAGCAGATCGAGCTGGTGGCCGATCTTCGTGCGCGCGTCGACGTGAAGCTTCGACTCACGGTCGAGCAGCACGTCGACGTGGTGTCGTCGCTCGACGAGTTCAAACGCGTCACCGGCTTGAGCCCGGTCGGCATGACGCTCGGTCCCGAGCAGCTGGCGGCGCTGCCCAATGATCCCGAGATCATGCTGCAGGTCCTGCGCGAGCTGTCGGCGACGAGCGGGCGCGCCGACGAAGTCAAGGTTTACGTGGACGGTCAACCGGTGAGCGCCCGTCTGCCACCGAAGGAAGCGATCCAGAGCATCCGCATCTCGACCAACTCGTTTGCGTCCGAGTTCGCGGAACCCACGGCCGGTCTGGTTGAAATCGTCACCAAGCCGGCGTCCACGCGTTTTCGAGGCGAGTCGCAGGCGACGTTCAACGACTCCCTGCTCAATGCGCAGAACTTCTTCGAACCCGAGAAGCGGCCGAGTCGCACGCAGGCGTATTCGGGGTATCTGGGTGGACCGATCGTCCCGAGCCGCTGGAGCTTCCTCGCCTACGGCGGCCGGTGGATGCGCGACGAGCGCATCGTCGTCAACACCACGACGGTCAACCCCTCGACCTTTGCAATCGCACCGTTCGTTCAGAGCATTCAGACGCCCGATCGCATCGAATCGTACAGCCTGCGCACCGATGTCACGCCGACGCCAAAGCATCTGCTCTCTGCAGAATACGCGCGGCTGACCGAGTCGCACCGCAACTCCGGTCTGGAGAGCGGTCTCGACCTGCCCGAGCGCGGCGTCAGCCGTGACGTCGAAGAAGACGTCGCGCGCGGCGCACTCGTGTCGGTCCTCAATCCGCATCTCAGCATGGAATTTCGAGCGCAGGCCCGACATCGAGTGCTGCACGACGCGGCGTTGAGCAGTGCGCCTGCGGTCCTCGTGCTCGACACCTTCAACGCCGGCGGCAACCAGTCCTCGCTCGGCCTTGACCGCACCACGCGTGACGCCTCGTTCAGCGAGGTTGTGTCGTACAACGCCGACCGACACACGTTTCGCAGCGGCATCAACGCCGACGTGATCCGGATGAACGAACTGCGTCGCGCCAATCTCGGGGGCACGTTCACGTTTGGCGCCGACGTCGACCCGAATGGCCTCGTGCGGGCCACGCCTCTGGAGCGCTACCAGCGGACGCTCCTTGGCGTCGCTGGCTACGGTCCGTCCACGTTCACGATCACGCGCGGAGCGCCGTCGATCGATTTCACCGACTGGCATGTGTCGTGGTTCGGGCAGGACGACATGCGGCCCACGCAGAACGTGACCGTCTCCGTGGGCCTCCGGCACGACGTGCAGCAACAGGCGAACGATCGGTGGCTCGATCTGGCGCCACGCGCAGGGGTGGCCTGGACGCCCGACGGCGGCGGGCGCCATACGCTCCGTGCGGCGGTCGGCCTCTTCTACAGCCGCATTCCATCGGACATCACCCTCGATGCCCTGCGATACAACGGGCTCGGCGTCGTCGATCTGGTCGTCAATCGGCCGTCGTTCTTTGCGGTGATTCCTGCGAACCTCGACGCCACGGTTGCGTTGCCGACCGTGCGGCAGAAAGATGATGCGCTGAGGGCGCCTGTCACTCGGGCTGGCACGACGAGCTACGAATGGCAGGCGACCAAGTCGATCTTTGGTTCGATCAGCTACACGCGGCGTGAAGGCCGCCGCCTGCTTCGAAGCCTCAACCTGAATGCACCCGACCCGCTGACCGGCGCGCGGCCTCGCCTCGATCGCGGACCGATCCTGCAGTTCGAGTCGACGGGACGATCCGACACACAGCAGGTGCGGTTCACGGTGCGCCGTGCGTTGACACGCGTCTCGGTCTTCGGCACCTACGTGCTGGGATGGTCGTCCAGCGATACCGACGGCCCCTATACGGTTCCGGCAGACTCCCGCACCCTGCAGGGCGAATACGGCCGCGCCGGCAACGATCAACGGCACAGCGTCGTGCTGGGCAGCGTGTTGACATTTCCCGACGAGTGGAGTCTGAGCAGCCTGCTCACCTACGGTTCGGGACGACCCTTCAATATCACGACCGGCTCGGACGACAACGGCGATCTGCTCTTCACCGATCGACCGGGCATCGGATCCCCTGGCGCGTCCGGTGTCACCGCGACCGGCTTCGGCAACTTCGATCTGACCCGCGCGCCCAACCAACCGATGATCGAACGCAACGCCGGCCAGGGCCCCTCGCAGTTCGTGTTGAACGTCGGGCTTGCGAAGACAGTGCGTCTGGCCTCATCACCGCGCGACCGCACGTCGGGACCGTACGTGATCTTCACCATCAGCGGGGAGAACATCACGAATCGGATCAATTTCACCGACTTCAACGGCGTGGTGACGTCACCGCTGTTCGGCGTCGCCAATCGGGCACTGAATCCACGCCGCATCGAATTGTCCGCTCGTATCGGGTTTTGAAGCATGATGCGTCGTCTCTTGCATTTTGCATTTTGAATTTTGCATTTTGAATTCTGAATTGCCCGAATGACCGCCGTCCCTCGATCACTGATCGTCAACGCAGATGACTTCGGACAGAGTGCGGGCATCAACCGAGGCGTCATCGAGGCGTACGAGCGCGGCATCGTCACGAGCGCCAGCGTGATGGTCTGTTGGCCAGCAGCCGCAGCGGCCGCGTCCTATGCGCGTGCTCATCCGTGGCTGAGCGTCGGACTGCATTTCGACCTCGGCGAGTGGACCTTCCGGGATGGCGGCTGGCACACGATCTACATGTGGGTTGATCCAGACGATTCGAGCGCCGTCGAGCGTGAAGCGCGTATGCAGCTCGAACGGTATCGCGATCTGCTCGGTCACGATCCCACGCACCTCGATTCGCATCAACACATTCATCGACGCGCCGGTGTACATGAGGCGCTCGAGCGAATCGCTGCCGAACTCCAGGTCCCGTTGCGCCACTGTTCGTCGGTTCATCATTGCGGCGACTTCTACGGACAGAGCCAGACGGGGGAGCCGCTGCCCCATCTGATCGCGGCGACCACTCTTGCCGCCATGCTGCGTGGACTGCCGGCGGGAGTAACCGAGCTCGGGTGTCATCCGGGGTACGCAGACGATGTGGAGTCGATGTACCGGGCAGAGCGGCGCATCGAGCTGCGCACGTTGTGCGCCAACGAGATTCGGCTGGTCATCGCCGATGAGCAGATCAGGCTCGTGTCGTTCTGCGATGTGCACGGCCGATGACACGCCCATCGAGGCTTCGCATCGTGGTGCTGGGGTATATCGTCCGAGGTCCACTTGGCGGACTCGCGTGGCACCATCTGCAATACGTGCTCGGCCTCGCGCGGCTCGGCCACGACGTGTTCTTCCTCGAGGACAGCGACGACTACGCATCGTGCTACGACCCGGTGCGCAACGTAATGGATCGCGATCCGACGTATGGTCTCGACTTCATCGATCGCGTGTTCACACGTCTGGGGCTGGGAACGGGATGGGCCTACTACGACCAGCATCAGAACGCCTGGCTCGGTCCCGCAGCCAGACAGTCGCTCGAGATTTGCCGATCGGCTGATGTCGTATTGAACCTGTCGGCCGTCAACCCCGTGCGATCGTGGCTCGAGCACGTTCCCGTACGTGTCCTGGTCGACACCGATCCCGCGTTTACGCAGATCCGTCATCTCACCAACGCCACGGCGCGCGCCCGGGCGGCCGCACACACGGCGTTCTTTTCCTATGGCGAGAACATCCAGCACGAGGACTGCGCGATTCCACGTGATGGCTTTCCCTGGCAGCCCACTCGTCAGCCGATGGTGATGGATGCATGGGCGCCGACACCCGGTCCGCCTCGAGGACCGCTCTCGACAGTGATGTTGTGGGACAGTTATCCGTCCGCGGACTTCGACGGCGTGCATTACGGGATGAAGGCCGAATCGTTCGATCCCTACGTGGACCTGCCGTCACACACGCGCGAACGATTTCACCTCGCCCTCGGTAGTTCGCGTGAACCGCGCGAACGCCTCGCGGCCCACGGGTGGACGATTCTCGATCCCCGCGTGCCCACCAGAGACCCGTGGACCTACCAGGACTTCATCCAACGCTCGAAAGCCGAGTTCAGCGTCGCCAAACACGGCTACGTGGTGAGTCGATCGGGGTGGTTCAGCGAACGCAGCGCCGCCTATCTCGCAAGCGGTCGTCCGGTCGTCGTCCAGGACACAGGCTTCTCGTGCTGGCTCGACGCAGATGCTGGCGTGATCCCGTTTCGCCATGTCAACGAGGCGATCGCCGCGATCGACGTGCTCAATGCCTCGTACGAACGACAGTGTCTTGCGGCACGCGCACTCGCCGAAGCGTATTTCGACTCCAGCGCGGTACTGACGCAGCTGCTCGAGAGGGCACTCGCGGCCTCGCCCACACGTGGACTGAGGACCGCATCATGATCGAGCGTCCCGACGACGTCGTTCGCGCCGCCTACAACCTGCTTCTCAGCAGAGACCCCGAGGCGGCAGGATTGCGGCACTGGTCGAGCGCACTCCAGAACGGGCTGTCACGAGTCGAATTCATCCGCGCCGTCCTGGCCTCGACAGAATTCAGAGAGTCGATGGCGGCAGTCGAAGACCTGACGAAATACCAGGATGTCGACCTCATCATCCCCCTCGATGGACGTCAATTCAGAGTGCCCGCCTCTGACGTCTCGCTGGTTCCACACCTGCTCAAAGACCGCTGCTGGGAGCCGCACGTGATGGCGTATCTCACGAGTGAGCTGCAAGCGGCGTCGGTGTTCATGGACGTCGGCGCCAACATCGGGTACTTCACCGTGCTCTGTGCTCCGCTGGTGTCCCGCGTCGTCGCGTTTGAACCGGTTGCCAGGACCGCTGGGTATTGCGAGGCGAACATCGCCCTCAACGGGCTGACCAATGTCGAGCTCCATCGATACGGGCTGTGGCACGAGGATGCGAGATTGCAGATCAGAGCTGATGACTCGAGTGTGATGACGGCTTCGGTGGTGCCGAGGAACGGCTCCTCGGGCGTCGACTCGATCGAGGTCGTCTCGTTGGACCGCCTTTTCGCGAGCGGACGATTGCGCCTCCACAGGCTCGACGTCGTCAAGATGGACGCGGAGGGTGCAGAACTGTCGGCGTTGGTCGGCATGCGCGCAACCCTGGAGCGCTATCGACCGCAGATTGTCATGGAGATCAACCGGCCGATGCTCGCGTCGCTGGATGCGACCATCGATCAGGTGTGGGACTTCCTTCAAAGCCTGTCCTACTACATTCGCGCGTTCGAGGCGGGGAGCGAACGAGCGCCCGTGCCCATCGTCACCCTGGACCAATTGAAGCGCCTGTGTCCCGACGACACCTTGATTGACATCGTAGCTGTGACGTAGTCGTCGGATTCACGATCTGCTCGCATCCGGTCCGAACGCGATCCTTCCACTGCGCTCGTGCCGCGCGCGTCAACATCCTGCGTTGCTCCGGCGGCCGTTCTTGCGAAAACAGGGCGTGGCAGATAAAGTGCGCTGAATGCTTCGACAATTCAGTCGAAGGCCACTTTCTCAAGGCACGCGGTTCGCGCTGACCGTGGTCGGCCTGATCGCGTGCCTGTCTGCTTGTGATTCCGGTCGCGGGCGTGGGACCGCCGGCGACAGGACCATCGACGACCCCGCGACCTACCAGGCCGAAGTCGAGGAAGGCCTCGGCGCGGCTGTCGCGATTCTCATCGACACCTCGGGATCGATGCGTGAACGGGCGGCCGGCGACACACGGCCGAAGTTCGTCGTCGCGCAGGAAGCGCTCGACGCCATGCTCGACGCGACCGACGCGTTCGTCACGAAGCGCCCGGACTTCCCCATCAAGATCGGGCTCTACACGTTTTCGAGCGACGCGTTCACACTGCTGCCAATCCAACGCTACGATCACGACGCGATTCGTCGCGCGCTGGCGACCGTGCGACGACCTGGTGGCGGCACTGCGATCGGCGAGGCGATGCTGCAGGCGCGGCCCGATCTGTACCGCGCGGGGGTGTTCCGCAAGTACCTGCTGGTCGTCACCGACGGTGACAACACGAACGGACGTCCACCCGACGATGTGGCGCGCGAGATCTTCCGGAAGAGCGAAGGCGCCGTTCAGGTCTATTTCGTGGCGTTCGACACCAGTCCCGAGAAGTTCGCCTTTCTCAAAGAGGCGGGCGGCGACGTCATCGGCGCCAGCAATGGCGTCGAACTGCGAAAGGCGCTCGACGACGTCTACCAGGGCAAAATCCTCGCCGAAGCGCCTGATGTCGGCGAACGGGAACCCGTCAGGCGATAACCTCGTCGTACCACGACAAAGGAGCCGTTCTTGATCCTTCACAAGTTCTGGTCGGCCTTCATGGCACAGATCAACAAGGTGGCCAACCTGTTCTGGGAGGCCGACCCGATTGCACAGATGCGCTACGAATACGACCGCGCCGTCGAGCAGCTCAAGGAGGGCCGGACCGGACTCGAGCAGTACCGCGGGCTCGTCGAGCGCGTGACCCGTCAGGTCGCAGCCAACAAGTCGCAGGTCCAGCGACTCGAGGCCGAGACGCGCGCCTATCTCAAGGCCGGCGATCGCCAGACGGCGGCCAAGTTCGCGCTCGAGCTGCAGAAGGCGAAGGAAGAACTCGCCGCCAACGATCAGCAGCTCCAGATGCACGAAACCGCGTACGGCAACAACCTGAAGAAGATTCAGCACGCGAACGAGAAGCTGATCGAGCTGCGCGACCGGATACAGAAGTACGACGCCGAGCTGAAGATGAGCGCTGCGGAAGCCGAAATCGCCAAGCTCTCCGAAACGTTCGACGTGAACCTGACCACCGACTTCGGCGAGATCGAAAGCGTGATCCAGCAGAAGATCGATCAGAATCGCGGCAAGGTGCGCGTCGCCGCCGATCTCTCCCAGAAAGGCATCGCGGAGATCGACGCCGAAGACCGGATGCGGGCCCAGCTCGCGGAACAGGCGCTCCAGAATTTCGAGGTCGAGCTCGGGCTCAAATCTCCAGAAACGACGCCGATCGCCCAGACCTCGAAGGATCTCGGACCGGCGACGACCGACAAAGCAAAGGATAAACAGACGAATTAAAAAGACGTGTAATGCGAAATGCAAAATGCGAAATGCAAAAGCCGCATGCTGCCGTAGCGTCCTTTGCATCTTGAATCTTGAATTTGCATTTTGAATGTTGCATTTTGCATTTCTTGAATCTCCCCTTACGCATCCAACAAGGACTTGTCAGATGGCGAATGGTCAACCGAGACCTGCGTTCTACGTTGCCGTGTTCATCGTCGTGGTCGGGCTCCTCGGCCTCGCGCTATGGCGCTACGGAGCGATCGGTCCGAACCGTGGAGCCGATCAGATCTCGAGCGACGAGCTGGCGAAGGTGAAGGGTGGCGCCGAAGCGCCTGACAGCTCCGGCATCACGACGGTCAAAGAGTACAAGTTCGTTGCGGCATCCCGGTTGCCCGAGGTGAAAGGCATCTCCAGCTACAAGCCAATGGCGGATCGGACCGTGCGCTTCGCCATCAACGTCTGGGCCGGGTGGAGCCCGATCATCTACGCCAACAGTGGCTTCAAGCCGGGCAAGGTCTGGAAGACGCCGAGCGGCAAAGATTTCAAGGTGGAGCTCGTGCTGATCGACGATCCGATCGCGATGCGCGACGCCTACGCGGCCGGCAATCTTCACGTCGGCTGGGCGACACTGGATATGCTGCCGCTGTTCCTCGAAGGGCTCCGGAAGGACACGCGGGTGATGCCACGCGTCTACCAGCAGATCGACTGGTCGAACGGCGGCGACGGCATCGTCGTGCGCGATACGGTCAAGACGATGGCGGACCTGCGCGGAAAGACGATTGCGCTCGCCCAGAACTCGCCCTCGCATTACTTCGTGTTGAACGCCTTGATCAACGCCGGCGTGCAGCCGGCGGAGGTCGAGTTCAAGTTCACGCAGGACGCGTTTCAAGCCGCCGCGGCGTTCAACGCCGACAAGCGGCTTGCCGGCGTCGTGAGCTGGGCGCCCGATATCTACAATCTCGAAAAGGTCAAGGGCAACAAGATCCTCGTGACGACGGCGACGGCGAACAAACTGATCGCGGACGTGTGGTTCGCGCGCGCCGATTTCGCCAAGGACAACCCCGACATCATCGAAGGGCTGACCCGCGGGATCTTCGACGCGATGATCGATCTCAAGGCCCAGGATGCGAAGCAGAAGGTGGCCAAGCTGATGGCCACGGGCTATTCGATTCCCGAGAGCGACGCGCTCGGCATGCTCGGCGACGCACATTCGACCAACTACGCCGAAAACCGCGAGTTCTTCCTGAATCAGAACAACCCGACGAACTTCGAGCGCACGTGGACGACGGCGTACTTCCTCTACAAGAAGATCAATGCGGTCACCGAGCAGACGGCGTTCGATCAGGTCATGGACTTCTCGGTCATCCAGAAGCTCGCCGCCGAGCCGAAATACGCGAGCCAGAAGAACGAGTACGACATCCATTTCGCTCCGGCGACCGCCGGATCCGTGCAGGGCGAGAAGGACGAAATCCTCACCAAGACGGTCGTCATTCACTTCTTCCCGAACTCGTGGGACCTCAGTAAGAAGGTCACGCGCAACAACGACGGGAAAGAAGTCGAAGAGCTGTACGATCCGAACGTGTCGTTCGTCGTCGAGGAGGTCGGCAAGCTCGCGGGACAGTACGGAGCCGCTCGCATCATCGTCGAAGGGCACACGGATGGATCGATGCGGGGCACCGTCCCGAAGAGCCTCGTGCAGGAGCTCTCGTTGAATCGTGCCAATGCCGTGAAGGAAGCGATCGTCAAGAAATTCAGCTCGATCCAGCCCAATCAGTTTTCGACCGCCGGCATCGGCTGGGATCGTCCCGCCGACGCGGCCGATCCTGACAACAACGCAAAGAACCGGAGGGTCGAGATCAAGGTGTATCCCGCGGAGGCGGCCACGCCCTCCAAGTAATGTCGGCCGACTCGCAGCCCTCATTTCTCACGCTTCGATTGCCTCCGTCCCGGTTGACGCGCCAGCTCGTCGGCGCCGGGGCGATGGCCATCGTGGTGGTCGCGTGGTGGCTCGCAACCATGGGGGCGGGACCTGAAGATCGCCTGGTCTCGCCCGTCATCCTGCCGAGTCCCGGCGAAGTGATACGCAGCTTCCCGACTCTGCTCAACGAGCGGGCGCTCGTTCAGAGCATTGCCGCCACGCTCAAACGCGTGTTGATCGGGTTCGGGCTGGCGGTCCTCGTCGGGGTGCCGCTTGGCATCGCGGCCGGCGCCTGGCGGGTGTTCGAAGCGGCAGGCGCGCCGCTGGCGCTCTTCGGGCGCAATCTGCCGGTGGCGGCGCTCATCCCGCTGACGATCCTCTGGTTCGGCATCGACGAGGCGCAGAAGGTGATGTTCATATTCATCGCCTGCGTTCCGTTCGTGTACTCGGATGCCGTGTCCGCCATCGCGAATGTGCCCGAGCGGTACGTCGAGACGGCGCAGACACTCGGCGCGAGCTCATGGCAGATCGTGACGAAAGTCCTCGTGGCGCTCGCGATTCCCGACATCTACAACAGCCTCCGGCATCTCTTCGGCCTCGCCTTTGGCTACATCATGCTCGCGGAGTTGATCAACGCACAGTACGGTCTCGGCTACCTGTTGATGACCAGCCAGCGCCGCGGACTGTCGGAGCACATCATTCTGATTCTGATCATCATCGGCCTCCTCGCCTACGGCATCGATCGCGTGCTGTACTGGTTTCAGCGTGGGCTGTTCCCACATCGCGCGGTCCAGGAGTAACGGTGAGCTCCCCCGACTCGCCCGCGTCTGAGCTCGCTCGGGACCGGCCCAACGTGGTCGATTTCGCGAAGGTCACCAAGCGCTTTGGCAGCCGCACCGTGATTCGCGACGTGACGTTCTCGGTGGCCGATCTGCCGGGCAAGGGAGAGTTCATCGCGATCCTCGGGCCGTCCGGGTGCGGCAAGTCGACGGTGCTGCGTCTGATCGCCGGTTTGCGCCCGCATTACCCGGCCAGCGAGGGCACCGTGCACGTCCTCGGCAAGCCCGTGGACAGTCCGGGATCAGATCGCGGCATGGTGTTTCAGGATTACACGTCATTCGACAATAGAACGGTGGAAGATAACGTGGCCTTCGGCCTCGAGTGCCGCGGGGTGGCAGTGCGCGAACGGCGTGAGCGCGCGCGCGAGTGGATTGCGAAGGTCGGTCTCGACGTGAAACGCGACGCGACCAAATACCCCAGCGAGCTCTCGGGCGGTATGCGCCAGCGCGTGGCGATCGCTCGCACGCTGATCCTGTCGCCGCGCATCATCTTGATGGACGAGCCCTTCGGCGCCCTCGATCCCACAACCCGGCTGCACATGCAGGCGCTGCTGGTCGATTTGTGGAAGGAAGCGGAAGCGACTGTGTTCTTCGTGACGCATTCGATCGACGAGGCGATCTATCTCGGCGATCGCGTCTACGTGTTCTCGTCGGCACCCGGCACGATCATCCGCGAGATGACCGTGCCTCCCCCCGATCGCCCGCCGAAGGAAATGCTCCGTGAGCCCGGCTTCGTCGAGCGTGTGTGCGAGATTCGCGACATCATGGACACCATGGCGTCGTCCACGCGAGCCGGCGACTGATCGTGGCCTTCACGCCGCCGCCGCTGCCGTCCCAGAAGAACGCGCCTCGGGAAGCCGGCATGGTCGACTATCTGCGAGAGGCATTTCTCTTCAGATGGAACCTGCTGTTTTTTCTCGGCGGTGCGGCAGCCGCGGTATTGACGCCGATGCCGGAGGTGCTCTTGCCGCTGGTTGCGGCTGGAGAATTGACCTACCTCGCCGGTCTCGTGTCACTTCCCCGGTTTCGTGCCGCGATCGACGCGAAAGTCCACGCCGCCGGTGGAGGCGCGACGGGCACTGCCTCGGCATCCCAGCCGCAGGTTCCGCTCGTCGTCATGCTAGCGGGGCTTCCCGCTGATGCGCGTACTCGCTTCCAGCGCCTCCACGCGCGCTGCCTCGAGCTGAGAAGCATCGCGGCGGGAGTACGGGGCGCGGCCGGCGATCAAGGCAGCAGCGCTGAAGAGATCCGTACGCCAGGACTGGACCGGCTCCTGTGGTTGTTCCTGCGATTGCTCATGTCGAAGGCAGCGCTCAATCGATTCCTGCAATCAATGAACGAAGAGGAGATCACCACCCGCCTCGCCGAGCATCGCAAGAATCTCGCGACCGCACAGAGTGGCGGCGACGAACGCATCGTGCGGTCCCTGCAGGACAGCATCGCCAGCGGCGAGTTGCGACTCGATAATTTCGAGCGCGCGAAGAAGAACGCGGAGTTCGTCTCCGTCGAGCTCGATCGAATCGAGGCAAAGATCCAGGCTCTCGCCGAAATGGCGGTCAATCGGCAGGATCCCGATTTCCTCAGCAGCCAGGTGGACTCGGCGGCCGAGAGCATGCGGCAGACCGAGAAGGCGGTGAGCGAACTGCAGCAGCTCACCGGCCTCGCCGACCAGCTGCAGGAACCGCCGGCGATTCTCGAAGCCGACCTGCGTCAGGTGTTGCGACATGACTCCTGAAACGACCCGTCGTCGCACCGAACTTCCCCGGTGGTTTCCCTCGTGGGCGGCGCAACTGGCCGATCTCTACTTCTCTGGAACGACGGCCGCATTCGTCCTGCATGGCAACACCGTGGATCTGTTTCGCGCGAGCGCTGAGGCGACGCCTCGCTACGGCGTACTCGCTGAGTTCCTGACGGAGCAGCTCTTCGGCCGTTGGTCGCTGGTGCTCCACTACGATCTCGGCACCGGTCTACGCGCGTACGCCGGCCGGGATGAAAAGCGGCTCAAGGACATGGTCGCCGTTGCCAACAAGAAAGTCGCCGACTTGAGCACGATCACGAGAGACCCCGCGGCCGCGTTCGCTGTGCTGGATCGGTTCGTCCGCAACAACATCATGGCCAACGACGGCGACCGGTTGAGCGTCGCGGTCATCATCGACCAGGCGTCGTACGTCTTTCCTGCGGCCGAACCGGGCCGACTGAATCTTCAGGCGTCGTCCGAACTGGTGACGATGCTCAATTGGGCGATGAGCCCGCATGTCAAACGGCTCAACATGGCGTTCGTCCTCGTGGACGAAAAGCTGTCCGACATGAACGTGCGGCTCTCCGGCAACCCGCATGTCGCCACACTCGAAGTGCCGCTTCCCACCGAAGAGGACCGCACGACGTTCATCGAGGCCTCGATCAATCCGGGAGCCGACCTCAACACGTTTTCCGATTTCGACGTGAAGGAGCTGGCCAAGCTGACTGCCGGGCTCTCACTCGCCGATCTTCACGTGCTGGTCGAGTCTGCCGAGGAGAGCGGCAAACGGCTCGACGCAGCGGTGTTCAGATCGTTGAAGAAACGCCTGCTCGAACGGCAATGCCGGGGTCTGCTCGAATTCATCGAGCCGAAATGGACGCTCGATACAGTCGTCGGCCACGAAGCGGCGAAAGCGAGACTGCGGGAAGACGCGAAGCTGTTGAAGCGTGGCGCACTCGACACCATGCCGATGGGGTATCTGCTCTGCGGCCCCGTGGGCACCGGCAAGTCGTTCGTCGCCCAATGTCTGGCCGGTGAGATCGGGATTCCGTGCGTGATCCTGAAAAACTTCCGATCGAAGTACGTCGGTGAGACGGAAGGCAATCTCGAACATGTCCTGTCGGTGCTGCGCGCGATGGGCCCGGTCGTGGTCGTCGTCGACGAGGCGGACGCGGCGCTCGGCAGCCGTGAGGCCGATGGAGACTCGGGCACGTCGAGCCGGGTGTTCGCGATGATCGCCGCGCAGATGGGGGATACGACGTATCGCGGCCGCATCATCTGGATGCTGCTCACGGCCCGGCCCGACCTGCTGCCGATCGACCTGAAGCGGCAGGGACGGGCGGAGGTTCACATCCCGCTTTTCTATCCGACCGACGAGAACGAAATCCGGCAGATGTTCGTCATCCTTGCCAGGAAGCTCGGGTCGCGAATCGCTCCAGAGGACGTGCCACCGATGCAACAACGCGGGCAGCTGTCGGGCGCGGACATCGAGGGGATGGTCGGACGCGCATGGCGCGCATCACTGCTTGCCGGCTCCGACCACGTGACCCCCGAATCGCTGGCTGACGTGGTCACGCAATTCATGCCTTCAACGCAGGGGCTCGAACGCGAGTTGCAGGAGACTGCGGCGACACTCGAGTGTACGGATCGTCAGTTTCTGCCGCCAGCGATCCTCGAGAAGATGAACGCGAACGGCGGCCGCGGAAAACTGCAGGAGCGGCTGACGACGCTCAAGCAGATCGTCAAAGAGCTTTGAGGCGGTGGGTCCGAAAGGACCGCCCTACTCGTGGAGATTGGAGGAACCCCATGGCGCGCGCGAGCTGGTTCGATGACAAGGCGGAGCATCCGGTGATTCAGGAGCAGGTGAACAAGCTGGCCTCTTTTACGAGCGCTCTGGAAGACGGTCTCATTTCGACGCAGGAGCTGACCGGCCAGGAGCAGCGCGTCGTGGCGGCCATGAAGAAGGTGGAAGGCGAGTTGAACGACGATCTGCATTCGAAGGTCACGACGCTGCTGGTCGAAATGACCGCGTACAACGTGATGCGGCTGCTCCACGAGCTCCAGGTCGAACGAACCCGGATCGCATTCGGCAAGGCGTAAGGTCGACGTCCCTCCCCAAATAACCCTTCGAAGGGTCGGTGCGTTCCCAGCCGACCCTTTTCATTGACAAACACATCCGGACATCGTTGAATGCCCGGCACATACATACCCGTCGGGAAGGCCGCGCTTTTTTAACGCACTCCGTATTGAAGGAGGACCACCATGCGTGGAGCGTCGACAGCGGTCGTGATCCTGGCGGCGGCGATTCTGCTGCCGTCCATTGCGGTTGCCCAGGGTACCCTCACAGGCACGGTCAAAGATCAATCGGGCGGCGTGCTGCCGGGCGTGACCGTCGAGGCGTCCAGCCCCGCCCTCATCGAGAAAGTCCGCACTGCCGTCACCGACGGCACAGGGCAATTCCGCATCACCGGTCTGAATCCCGGCACGTACTCGCTGACGTTCAAGCTCTCGGGGTTCAACACTGTCAAACGCGAGGAGATCGAGCTCACGGGCACGACGACGCTGACGATTCCGATCGACATGCGCGTCGGTGCGCTCGAAGAGACGATCACCGTCACCAGTGACACGCCCGTCGTCGACGTGCAGACCGCCCAGCGCGAGACGGTGCTCAGTGCCGATGTGGTGGCCGCAATGCCGGGCAATCGCTCCGTCGGCACGCTGTTGAATGCCGTCCCCGGGCTGAACGTCAACGAAGGTGCGCTCGCCGCGTCGCCGACGATGACGTTTTTTGCCGCACGGGGCGGCCCGATCAATGAAGGGCGAATGGCGATCAACGGCATGACGATCGCCGCACCGTTCAACGGCGGCGGCGTGTCCACCTATATTCTGGATTCCATCAACGTCGACGAGATTTCCGTCGCGATCGCGGGTGGCCTCGGCGAGTCGGATATCGGCGGGCCGATCATGAACCTGGTGCCGCGTTCAGGCGGAAACAATTTCCGCGGGCAGGCGTTCATCAACAACGCGGGTGACTGGTCACGAGGCAACAATCTCACCCCGGAGCTGATGGCACCGTCTCCGGGACCGAATCTGAGAGAGACGCCGGGCATCATCAACTCCTACGACGCGAGCGCATCGTACGGCGGCCCGATCAAACGCGATCGACTCTGGTTCTTTGGCAGCTATCGCAGCCTCGAGACGACGGCGGCTGTCCCGGGCGTCGTCGCCAACGCGAATGCCTACGATGCCACCCGCTGGGACTGGGTGGCGGACCCGACCGTCACGGCTCGGACGCTGCAGGGGCGCGAGTCGTACATCGGCAGGATCACCATGCAGGTGTCCGCCAAGCATCGCGTCTCGTACAACCAGGAGTACCAGCGCCGCTGTGAGGGATCGACACTGAAGGTGGACACCGACAACGGCTGCAACAAGCGAGACGCCGACTGGGTTGGTCTGGGAGCGGGCGCAACCACCCCGTCACCCGAGGCCAATCCGAGTTACTTCGGCAACCTTCCATATCACGTCAACCAGGCGGTTTGGTCGGCGCCAATGACGAACAAGCTCCTGCTCGAGGCGGGCTTCACCCGCTTCATGTTCCGCGGTGGAACGACGGGCCGCCCAGCGCCGGACGGCATCATGAATCTGATCGCGGTGACTGAACAGTCCACGGCGATCAACCCGGCGACGAGCCTGCCATACGCGCCGCGGGCGAACTTCGTCTACCGATCGGTTGCGACCGCGAACCCGAATTACGCCAACCCGAACAACTGGCGCGCCTCTGCCTCGTACGTGACAGGGGCCCACGACATGAAAGTCGGTTATCAGGGCGCGTACATCCGCGTCAACAACTGGTTCCTCGTTGGCGAGCCGCAGTTGGCCTACCGGTTCAGCCAGGGCGTGCCGAATCAGTTCACCTTCCGGTTGCCCGAGTGGCACCAGTCCGATCGCACGGGAACCGCCGCGTTGTATGTCCAGGATCGATGGACGCGTCGCCGCCTGACCCTGCAGGGCGCATTGCGCTACGACCGCGCCTGGAGCTTCACCCCCGCAGACTTCAACGGAACGGAGCTGACGTCACGATTCAACGCGGCACCGATCAGCTTTCCGAGGACGCCCGGCGTCGACTCGTTCAACGACATCACGCCGCGTTTCGGCGCGGCCTACGACGTGTTCGGCAACGGCAAGACGGCGGTGAAGTTCAATCTGGGCCACTACCTCGATGCCGCGACGAACGACAGCGAGTACACCAGCAACAGTCCGGCCGCGCGCATCGTGCGCACCGGCACCCGCAACTGGGACGACCGCACGTTCCCGGTCGGGGATCCACGACGGGACAATAAGATCATCGACTGCGACATCCTGAACCCTGTCGCAAACGGCGAGTGCCCCGCGGCAACGGGCGACACGCTGAACTTCGGCACGGTCTCGGGCAACATCACAACGGTGAATCAGGCGACGCTCACAGGCTGGAATGTCCGTCAGAGCGACTGGCAGTGGGGGATCACGCTGGCGCACGAGGTCATCCCGCGCGTGTCGGTGGAAGTCGCCTACAACCGCCGTTGGTTCCTCGGGGAGAAGGTCACCGACAACACACTTCGCGGCCCCGAAGACTACGAGTCGTTCACGATCACCGCTCCCGTGGATCCGCGGCTGCCCGGTGGCGGCGGCTACCCGATCCCGTTGAATCTGGTGACGCAGGCTGGCTCCGATCGCGGCACACGGAACTACGTCACGTTCGAAACCGATTTCGGCGCGGAGCGGCGTTCATACTGGGACGGTGTCGATTTCACTTTGAACGCGCGTCTGCGTCAGGGCCTGACGATGCAGATCGGAACGCAGACCGGCCGGTCCGCCGTGGACACATGCGACACCGCACGCGTCATCGACTCGACGACCCAGGTCACGATCAAAGATCTTCGCAATTGCCGCGACGTCGATCCGTTCCAGACAACCATCCGCGGACTCGCGTCGTACACGATCCCGAAGGTCGACGTACTCGTCAGCGGCACGGTACGCTCGCAGCCGCCGCTCGAGCGCGTTGCCACCTGGCTGGTGCCAAACACGCTGATTCAGGGCATCGTCGGACGGCCGCTACCGGGAGCGGCAGCCAACAGCAACACGAACGTCGACATCCTGGATTCCGACCACCGGCTGTACGCCGACAATCGGCGGACGCAGATCGATATGCGCTTCGCGAAGATCTTTCGATTCGCCGCGAAGCGCGTCGACCTCGGTGTCGACCTCGGCAACCTGCTCAACACCAATTACACGACGACGTACGAGAACACCTATCAGTACAGCCTCGGCAATTCAGCGTTGGGCGGCACCTGGAACAACCCGACCGCGATCTACACGCCGCGTTTCGTGCGGTGGAACCTCACGGTCGACTTCTGACGTAGTGTCCGCCTTTAGGCGGACCGTGATGTTCGAGACGACAATGGAGTCATGTGGTGGGCCATTGCGGCGGCGTGTGGACTTGCCGTGCTTGTTCACACGCTGCCGGCACCATTCCTCCTCGACACGATGGCAGGTGATCGCGGTGCATGGCACATGCCGCGCACCTCACCAGCAACGATCTATCTGACGTACGACGACGGACCTAACCCATCGACGACGCCGGCCCTGCTCGATGCGTTGGACCGTGAAGGCGTGCCCGCGACGTTCTTCCTGATCGACGCGCATGTCACCGAAGAGACAGCGCTTCTCATCAGGCGGATGTTTGCCGACGGCCACGCGGTCGCATTGCACTCGGGTCAGCGCTGGGATCTGCTTCATTCATCGACGGGCCTCGCGGAGTTGCTGACGGCCAACGCCGATCGCATAGAAGCGCTCGCGGGCTCACGTCCGTGCCGGGCCTTCCGTCCGCACGGCGGATGGCGAAGCCGTTCGATGTACAAAGGGCTGGAGGCGATCGACTTTCGATTGATCGGGTGGGGCTGGATGCTCTGGGATGTCGATCCGCTTCACGCGCGCACGACAGAACGCATCGTGAATCGCATCGTTCCGCGTGTGCGGGCCGGTGACATCATCGTGATGCACGACGGCAATCACCGCGCGCCGCGAGAGCCGCGGCCGCAGACGGTGGAGGCGACGTCGCGGCTCATTCCCCTGTTGCGCGATCGCGGATTCGCGTTCGGCACAGTGTGTTGATAGCGGCCGTCATTCGTACCGCAACGTTGTCGTTGGATCGGCACGCGTCGCCGGACGCGCGGCAACCAGACCAGCCGCGAGCGCCAGGCCGAGTACCAGCAGCGCGCCGCCGCCGAGGCCGATTGGATCGACGGGACTGACGCCGAACAGCACGCTCGACAGCACCTGCGAAACTGCGATCGCCCCTGCAACGCCGATGGACGCGCCAACGACGACCGGGCGCATGGTTTGACGAAGGATCATCGCAAGCACGTTCCGCGCCGTGGCGCCCAAGGCCAGGCGGACGCCAATCTCGCGAGAGCGGCCAGTGACCGCATAGGACACGACGCCGTAGACGCCAACCGTCGCCAACACGAGCGCCAATACGCCCAACCCGCTGGCGAGACTCGTCACCGTACCGGAGATACCACGCCACCATCCGAGGTTTGCCGACAACGGGAGCACGGTGAGGACGAGTGATGGGTCGAGCGAACGCACGATCGCGCGGATGCCCGACGCCGTCGTCGCGAAGTCGTTTCGGTTTTTGATCAACAGCACCGAGCCCGCGCCAGGAACGTAGATTTGATACGGATCGACGTATCCGATCGCATTCACCCGGGCATCGGCGGCAACGCCAACGACTTGCAAGGTGTCGTTCTGCGACGACAGCAGGCGGCCGATCGGATCGCCGCCCGGCCACAGGTTGCGCGCGGTCGCCTCGCTCACGATGATTGGACGCGCCCCGGTCTGTGTGCTCCTGACGTCCGCGTCGGTGAAGGCGCGGCCGCGAACGATCGGCAAACCGAGCACTGAGAAGTAGCGCGGCGTGACGGTGATCGCTTCGCCATGCCTCGCGGTTCGCTCGTCCTCGCCTGGAAGGCGGATCGCAACCGGCGCGAAGTCGTCGCCTAACGGATCCTGATCCGCCGACGCGACCGCGTCCACGCCGGGCATCGCTTCGATCCTGGCTATCAGACGTCGCCGCAATGCCTCGAAATCCTCAGCGCTGAGATCGACTGCGGATTCGAGCGACACGACGGCAACGTCCCGGTACTCGTAGCCGAGATCGATCGTGTAGGTGGCATACAACCCGCGCAGCAGAAGTGCAGCCGCGATCATCAGCACCATACAGAGCGCGACCTGCACACCGACGAGGGTGGCGCGCAGCCGGACACCGCGCCGGCTGCTGCCAGCGGCCGCGGAGTCGTGCTTGGTGAACGCGTACGGATGGGATGACGAGACGTGCAACGCCGGTACGAGCCCAAAGAGAATGCCCGCTCCGAACGTCACGGCCACCGCGAATGACAACACGCGAGCGTTGGGGCTCAAGTCCCACGCCGGCGACATCGGGAGCTCGGGCGGTACCAAGGCGGGCACCGCGAGTGCGACGAGCCACTGAAACGACCATACTGCAAGCACGGAGCCGAGCAGGCCGCCGGCAACGGAGATCAGCATGCTTTCCGTCATCACCTGGCGAACCACGCGCGCGCGGCTGGCACCGAGCGACAGCCGGATCCCGATCTCATGACTGCGAGACGTCCCACGCGCGAGAAACAGATTCGCGACGTTGGCGCACGCGATCAACAGAATGAAACCGAACGCCCCCATCAACACGGCGGCGGTGCCAGTTGCCGCGCTGCGCAGGCCTGGCGGTACGGTGAGCTGCTTCGCGCGCTCGATCTCCAGCGTCGTCGATCGACCGGGCTGCTGCCGATCGATCTGCGCCGCGATGACCTCGAGCTCGGCGCGCACCTGGTCGAGACCGACCCGGTCGCGCTGACGGCCGATCAAGAACAGCCACAGGAACTTGTCATTCTCGTAGCGCGAGTCGCCAGCAGCGAGCAGCCGTCCCGCGTTGATCGGTGCAAAGTACCCCAGCTTGAGCGCGCCCTGATAGGTGCCCTCCGCCGCCACGCCGACGACGGTGAAGAACCGCCGATTCAACTGGATGGTGCGCCCAACGACGTCGCTGTTCGCCGCGAAGGCGGTCTTCCACAGATCGTGACCGAGCACAACGACAGGGTCGGCGCCGGCGTCACAGTCCCGAGCGGCCAACGACCGACCGAGAGCGGGAGGCTGTCGCAAGACATCGAAGTAGTTGCAGCTGACGAGCGCGCCGTAGACGTTCTGCGGACTGTCGCCACCGAGCGTCGTCTCCCCGCTCGCGTTGCTGATGGCCAGGACTCCTGACAGCGTGTTCGTACTGTCGCGATAGGCGCGGTACTCGGATGTCGAGAAGGTGTCTTGGCCCATCAGATCCTTCACGCCTTGCACTGTCTGCGAGATCGACACCAGCTCGTTGGCCGCAGGTGCCGGCAGATCGCGAAAGAGCACGCCATTCAACACGGTGAACACACCCGCGTTGACCCCGATCCCCAGGGCGAGCGTCACCACGGCAACCGCGGTGAACATCGGGCTCCTGCGGAAGGTGCGCACGCCATAGCGAATGTCTTGCCACCAGGTCGCCCACGATCCAAGCCAGACCTCTCGCGCATCCTCGTGCGCGAGCAGCACGTTGCCGATTGCCCGTCGACTGGCCTCGTCCGCCTCCCGCGATGTCAGACCTTCGCGTTCGAGATGCGCGGCACGCAGCGCGCGATGGGCCTCGATCTCCTCGCGCAGCTCCGCTTCGTGTCGCGACTGCCGAAAGAGGTACGTCAACCGTCGAAGCCATCTGCCCATGACGATCTCCTACGACGCCTCGAGCACACGTTGAATCGCCTGGACCATGCGCTCGAACTCGGCGCGTTCTCCGGCCAGTTGTTTGCGGCCGGCGGGGGTGAGTCGGTAATAGCGGGCGCGGCGGTTGGTTTCCGAGACACCCCACTCCGCCTTCGCCCATCCGTTCACCAGCAACCGTTGAAGGGCCGGATACAGTGCGCTCTCGCCGACATGCAGCACGTCCTGCGACGTCACGCGAAGATGCTCGACGATCGCGTATCCGTGCTTGGGGCCCGAGCGGAGGCTCTTGAGGATGAGGAGCTCCAAGGTGCCGGGCAGGAGATCGGAAGGCGTGTTCGTGAGACCCATCAGCCGTTGATGGGACTCTATCTCGTCGCGAGACGCCGCGCAAGACCCATCAGCGGATGATGGGTCTGGGTGCCTGGTCAGGTCAGGAGGTCGCGACCTGGTGGAAGGCGGCGATCGCGCTCCACGCGCCGAGGCCAATGCCACGCGCCATCTGATGCAGCTCGGCCATGTTGTGCGCGAGGAAGATCAGCACGGAGCGATCGTTGGGATCGGCCTGCCACCAGCCGCCATAGGCGCCCGGCCATCCAATCGTGCCGGCGCCGCCGCGGCACCGAAGCGGATCGGCCTTCTCCGGTTCCATCACCACGGCGACGCCCATGCCGTAACCATGTCCCGCTGCGAAGATCGGCCGTCCAAACATGCGCGCGTTCGCGCGTTGGTCCGGCGTGAGCTGATTCGACGTCATCATCGCCAGCGTCTGCGCCCGGAGGAGTTGCGGGCCGTCGCCGATCAGCATGCGCGCGATCGCGAGATAGTCGTCGAGCGTCGACCACAGGCCTTGTCCGCCAGACTCGAACGTCATGTCGTCGGGCCGTTCCTCGAAGCCGTGGCGGCCCGGTGTCGCCAACAGGGTCGTCAGGCGTCCCTCGCCATTGAAGCCACACAAGCCGGCCCGCCGCTCTCGTTTGTCGCGCGGTACGGCGAAGCCGGTGTCACGCATGCCAAGCGGAGTGAAGATGCGGCGATTCAGCACCGCACCGAATGGTTCCCCCTCGAGACGAGCGATCAGGAATCCGAGCAGATCGGTCGATACGCCGTAGTGAAAGCCGGCGCCTGGCTGGTCGATGAGCGGCAGCGTCGCCAGTCGTGCGATCCACTCGTCCGGCGTGAGCGGGTTGTCGATCGTCGCGCCGAGCGTCTCCGCGCAGGCGCGGCCGATCGGGCCGCGATGGAACTCGCCGTACGTGAAGCCTGAGCGGTGCGTCAGCAGATCGCGGAAGGTGATCGGCCGGGCGGCGTCTTCGGTCTGGTCGAGCGGACCTTCGGGATCGCGCAGCACGCGCATGTGCGCGAGCTC
Organism: Vicinamibacterales bacterium; assembly: GCA_035263125.1. Taxonomy (GTDB): domain Bacteria; phylum Acidobacteriota; class Vicinamibacteria; order Vicinamibacterales; family UBA2999; genus Gp6-AA40. Next base: position 6,416 of record DATFRP010000337.1, on the reverse strand, counting down.
CGGGGCGCTGATCGAGATCGGATCGTCGAGCGCGAACCGGCCTTCGTCGACCAGCATCAAGGCGGCGACGGTTGTCACCGGCTTGGTCATCGAAGCGATCCGGAAGATCGTGTCGCGCTCGACCGGCTGCCCGGTCGCGAGATCGCGCCGCCCGGCAACGGCCACCTGAACCTGTCCGTCTCGCCAGACCAGCGTGGCCGCGCCCGCCAGCTGTCCAGCGTCGACCGGTTCCCGAATCGCGTCTTCAATCGACTGTAGTGTTGTCATCCATGAATCAGGCGACTGCGCGGCTATTTTCGATTGGCTTTCACGACCTCTCCAAACTTCGACAGCCGTTCCTGGCGGTTCATCGCCAGCGCCCAGGTCCAGGCCCCGTCGTAGTCGTACAGACCCTTGAGGGTTCTCCCAAACGCGACCTGTCCGTCAGCGAATTCCTTTCCGTACAAGTCTTCGTAGAGGTCGTAGAGGTACAGGAAGAGCAGACGATGATCGTCGATCTCCTTCGGTCGCTTCCGAAGTTGAACGTTCATCCGGTGACCGAGCTCATGGATCAGTGAGCCTTTCTTCACGTCGGCCTGATAGCTGGCTCGCATTCTGACGGGACCACGGGTTCCCACCGGATTGCCGTCCTTGCCGATGCGGAGGCCCGCAAAGCTCACTCCCTCGTAGACCTCCACCTCTACGCGCTTTTCGGGAAACTTGAGGGCCGAGATGCGCTCCATCGCTTCAATGATCTTGCGTCCCTCAGCGTCCCACATGCGGCGGTACTCGTCGGTCGCGGCATCGAACGCCTGGTTCTTGTTCTGCGAAGCAAAGGTGAGCGTGACCTGCTTGGCTTGCGCGAGGCAGAGAGCGCTCGCTGAACACACAAGGACGGCCAGGATGCCGCGCTTCATCTCGTCGCTCCTTTGTCGTGGTCGTACTAGTGGCGAATCTGCGTGCTGATGTCGTTCAGCTCGTACACCTCGCAGTTGCCGCGCTCGCGAATCAGCCCGGCGTCGGGATTCGCGCTGCGCCGCACCACTCGCGTCGGCAGCACCCACGGCTCTGCCAGCACCTCGGGATCTTCCACAGTGACGTCATACAGGAGCACATCGCCCTGACGCGTGAACTTCTCGATGACGTGCATGTTCGGCGAGTGGAAGAATCCGCCGCGCCCCAGCCACGTCGTATCGACGAACGAAATGGCATCGAGCACCAGCGTGTCCCCTTCCCATCGACCCACGGTGTATCCGAGATACGTGGCCTCGATCGCCCGCTGCGGATCGTGCTTGCGGTTGTCGGTCGGAATGATGCGGAATTCCCCGTACCCTCCGCCGGCGTCACCGCCGGTGTAGATGAAGGTGACGTCGCGATCGGTCTGATAGATGCGTCGCGGTGGACCTTCGCGTGGCACGCCCAGCGGCTGGCAGGTCATCACCGGATCGTACTTGTTCGTCCACATATCGAGTTCCTGCACCCTGTCCCAGAACTCCGGCTTGTAGATGGGGCGATTCATGTTGCCGAAGCGCGAGGGCGAGTAGAGCTCGAAGTCGTAGGTCTGATTGTCCTGTCTCGTGGTATCGGGACTCTGCGTCGGAGCGCGGCGGCGTCCGCCACCGGTCATGTAGTTCCCAATCCAGTCGCTGTACTGGTAGTTCCCCGTCAGGTCAGGATGGGCGCCCAGTCGTGGCGTCGGGATCGACGTGTCGACGGGCGGTTCCGTCCTCGCGAAGACGCCTTTCGGCATCTCGCCCGTGACCTTCATTGCCGCTGTCACGCCCGGCGGCACCGGCGCCACCACGTACACGTTGCCGGTCTCCGTCTGTGTCGTCGTGAGATCGCGGACGACCGCGTTGTTCTTGCGCTCGGTCATCTTGCCGGCGTAGAACACCTCGATCTTGTTCAGCGGGTTGTTCCAGTCCTGATAGTCGCCGTAGGTGAACTCCGTCTTGGTCGATCCGACCGTGACGACGACGCGCTCGGTCATGTACTTCGCATCGAGCGTCGCGGTCGCGGTCGCTCCCTGCACCCCGGGGAGCGGGAACGTCACGACCGGCTTTCCCGATTCCCACGTCAGCGACGTCTGGCCCACCTTGTCGAGGCCGTCCGCGAACAGCGTCGCCGGGTTGGCGCCCAGCCAGAACTTGTCGGTCGTCCCTGCGACTGCAGCTTTCGGCGCGCCCTGGGGACTGGCCCAGAAGCGAATGAGACGCTCCTGCACCGTCGCCGGCATCGGCGTGACCTTTCCCTTGGTGCCGGCAATCTCCGCACCTGGTTTGTCTTCATTCCACGCATACAGCCCGCTCACGACCTCGATGTTCGAGTAGGCCTGCCCATTCGCGCGTGTGCATGTGTACTGAATGCGCTGACTGTAGGTCTGGTAATTGGTGCTCGCGCGATATTTCGTCAGCGTGCACGGCTGCCCGTCGACCTGAATCGTGCCCTTGCCCTGATACTCGAGCATCGCGACCATGTCACGCTCGTCGTGGCCCTTGAGCATGCCCATGTTGCGCTCCCAGTTGAAGAGCACCGCCCGCAGATCCTTGGCGTTGTTTGCGGGGGTGTAGGGTTCAGGCACACCGCCGCCGCGGCCGCCACTGCCGCCGGCCTGCCCGCCGGTGCCGCCAGCGCCAACGGAAGGCGCTTGCGCACCAGCAGTCCCCGGCAAGCCGATCGCGAGGACGATCCCGAGCGCAACGCGTATCCAACTCACTCTATGTATGAAGTCCATCGCGGACCTCCCTTGTATCAGGTCCGATAAGGTCCGCCCTCGCGCGCGCTGCGCGCGCTACGGCGAGACAGCCGTCGCATGCCTGACTGCTCGCATGAGAGAGGACCACACCGAAGGCGTGGGGTCAAGTCATCGCTCGAGCGCGCTCTGTTCTGCGGCGCGGCGCAGGTTGAGCAGACCTTCGAGCGTCGCTTCCGGTGAAGGTGCCCCTGGGGGTGGCGCCCACTCCACCGAAGAGCCCGCCGCGATCAGCGCGCGCGCAACCCCGACGTGGTCGGCACCAGCACCCGCGTGATTGCGCCCCTCCACGGCCCAGATCAGTGGCGGCGCCGCAAACTGCGCATCGAGCGCATTGACGTCCGCACCGGCTTTCAGCAGCACGCGTACGGCGTCGAGATGCCCGCTCATCGCGGCCCGGTGCAGCGCCGTGACGCCGTCCTTGTCGCGCGCCTGCGGATCGAAGCCGCAGGCGATCATCGTCTCGAGGACAGCAGCGTTGCCGCTCTCAGCGAAGCGCTGCAGCATCTGATGATGCCGGCGATCGAGTTCGCCCGGCAGGCCTGGCCTCGCCTCGAGCATCGCATCGGCCTGTGCGCGGTCGCCGCGCGCACACGCGGCCACGAAGCGATCGAGTGGCGACAACTCGTCGCGCGCGCCGTGTGCGATCAGCCAGTCGGCGATCTCCTGGTTGCCATGTGTCGACGCCACCGCATGCGCCGTTGCGCCGTCGCTGCGGCGCTGCGAAACATCGGCGCCGTGTGCAACGAGCCGCTCGACCATGGCCACGTCCCATCGACGCGCGGCGACATGCAGAGGTGCGTCGCCCGCAGCGCCCCAGGCGAGGTTCGGATTCGCACCATGCTCGATGAGCCAGTAGGGCCCCGCCGGATTGTCGGACCATTCCATCGAGTACACGAGCGGCGGCACGCCACCAGGAATCCCGTCGACGTCGACGCGATAGCGGTGCAGCAACTCGAGCGACTCGATATCGCCCCCACCACAGGTGATGTGCGTCGAGACACCGTCGGTCGGATTCGCTCCCGCGTCGAGCAACACCTCGGCCAGCGGCAGATGTCTGACGACGCAGAGCGCACCCCACAACGCGGTTCGTGGAAGCTCGGGGTGCCAGTTCCAGTGATATTCCGCGTTCGGGTTCGCCCCGAGCGCGCAGAGTTGCCGGGCAATCTGGACGAGGCCATCGAGGTGCGCCGGAACGTTCCGGCGCATCGACGTGTGGCATATGTAGAGTAGCGGCTCCCACTCGCGCGCCCCACCAGACTGCGAGACGAGCTCCGCATGGTCGTGCAATCGCTTCTCGACCGATGCGGCGTCGCCAAGAACCAGCGCCGTCTGCAATGTGGCGCTGGCGATGTTCGGATGCAGCGTCAGCAGCCGCTCCGCCCGGCGAGCAGCGCCGCCGGTTGCATCGCGCACAAACTCTGCGACAGCAGCGTCGAACGACAGCGTGCGCGCCTCGACCTCCTCACGTAACGCGTTCCACGACACGAATCCATGTTCACGGGCGATCACCGACTGCGCATCGTGCAGCGCGGCCTCGGTCGCGGCGCTCTCAGGGTGCGCCGTGAACGACGGCAAGATCGCGAAACGACGGAGTGCGTCCCCGTCGCCGGCGTGCGCGGCACGGAGCAGTGACTTCGCCTGATTCTTGAGCTGTTCGAGATTCGGACGGGCAGGTAACTGACTTGGCGACATACGACCCCCATGCTCGAGCCTGTGGTTCGCAAACAGGCAGCACGACGGTGTATGTGCCGTGAATCGATGGTCGAACAGGAGGCTTGGCCCTTCGCGCGAACCCGCGGGCGCCCTGTCAGCGCGCAGGCCGAGAGTAGTCAGTCGCCCCGGTGAGTGTCAAGCACGGCTCATGACGTGTTGCACGTGTGATGTTGCTACGAGGCGCGAGGCCTTCCCATACCTGTCATGCACAACGCACAGCCGGTCCCACCCACGAGAAGACCAAGGAGCTGCGGTGCAATCGTGGGCCAGACGCGCTCAGGGGCCACGTTGGTTGCGTCCACAAACAACACCGGAACGCCTACCACGACAAACGGGACTCCGGTCGCGACGAGCGCCCATTTCTCCCCTCGTCGAATGGGAATGACCGCAAGGATGAACTGGAGGATCGCGAGAGCCGTCAGCCCCAGCGCGCCGGCAAATGCGTGTCGACTCGACCGCGTGGTCAGATCCGCGATGTTGGTGAGGATCGCGATCGCCGCCGCCAGCGGGCCGACTGCCGACACGGCAAGCAGGATCCAGCCCACACGCAGCGCGGCAGATCGGCGGCTCTGCATCGTCGAGCGGGCCCGTCAAACCGGAATCGTGGCGTGACGGATGTCGATCATGTGGAGCACGAACGCCACGAGTAAGGCCCTTCGGCTGACGTGGAACTGCTCGGGGTCGTACGCCTTCGCCATCACCGTCCATTCGCGTGCGAGTTCGTGTCGATCGACATCAGACAGTTTGCAAATGTCCCAGACTTTCCGGGGAAGCTCGCGTTCGAGGAATTGGAACACTCGCCCTCGTTCGAGCTCGCTCACGATGACAGCCGGGGTGATGTGATCGAACTGACCGCTCTCGGCACTGCCATTGAGCTGAATCCCCAGGCGACTCCATCGCTGGATAGCCCGCTTCTCTTTCTCGGTCTCGAACATGATCACTCCCGGCCGATGTCAGCCAGCCGTTGACAGGGAACCATACAGGAATGCGCTCGGGCCCGGTAGTACTCGAGTTGCTCCTGGAGGATCTGCTCGTCTTCCATGGGCACCGCTATGATGACACGCTCGCTGCTGCTGTAGCACTTATATGCTACTCTGCGTACATGACCAAGGAAGTAACGCTCCGCCAGGCCGGCGGATCGGTCAGTGCGACTCTCCCGAAGGATATGGCCGACCGTTTGCGGTTGGAGGCCGGGGACCGCGTCCTCGCTGTGGAAACCGACCGGGGGATCCTGCTGACCCCCTACGACCCTGACGCCGAGCGCGCATTGCGAGTGGCCGCCAAGGCTGCGAAGAAGTATCGGAACGCGCTTCGAGAATTGGCGAAGTAGCGAGTGGCCAAGCGCCGCGCCGAGCCCGTGTGGCTCAGTCGCGTCGTTATCGACGCCATCCACGACGAGCAACTCCGGGAGCACGGAGGGTTGTCCGGAACCCGTGACGAGAACGCCCTGGAAGCCGCACTGGCACGGCCGCAACAGAAGTGGCATTACGCCGTTCGCCCGGATGTGCCGGCGCTCGCCGCCGCCTGCGGGTTCGGCCTCGTGAAGAACCGTCCGTACCGGGACGGCAACAAGCGCATCGGGTTTCTGGCGATGGTCACTTTTCTCGGCGTCAATGGCTACGAGTTTTCAGCCACTGACGCCGAAGTCGTTGCGGAAATCGTGGGCGTGGCAGATGGTGCCATTTCGGAAGCGGCGCTCGCCGACTGGGTTCGACAACACACGTCGCCGCGTCGGTAATGTCGTACGACAGTGTCACGCAGGCCGCGGCACGCCGGAAAGCGGAAGCCGTTGCACGGCAGCCACATGCAGATATCCGAGCGGCCACACGAATTTGTCGCCCGTCACGCGCTCGATCGGCCCCATCCTCTGTAATTTCATCGCCGCAGCACTGGAACGCGAGTTGCTCCGGCGCCTCGCCATGAGGAAGGTCTGCATACGCGCACTCTTTGCGTTCACTTTGCCTTCCAT
>DATFRP010000336.1:0-7451 GCA_035263125.1 Vicinamibacterales bacterium | reverse complement strand
GCGGTGTCGAGTACCCATTCGAGTGTTGCGTCGCCCTTGTAGGGTGAGTTCTTGAGGATCATCCCGAACGCAGCAACCGACGCGGCGAAGCGGACGTCCGAATCGGCACGTGCAAAGGCCACTTCGCGATCGGCCAGCGGCACATCCATACGCGTGCTCTCGGCCGCCTCCGGCAGCTTGTAGCGGAGGCGGAGGACCAGCAGATCGTTGCTGTTCGATCTGGCTGCCGGTGTGCTGCGTGGCGCGGCCTGGAACACGGATGGATCAATCGACGGCCCGGGGACCGTTCCGCCGCGCGGCACGATCTCGAACAACGCGGTGACGCTGTGACCGGCCCCCATGTCGCCCGCATCCTTGAGATCGTTGTTGAAATCCTCGGCGCGCAGGATCCGGTTCTCGTAGCCGATCAGCCGGTACGCCTCCACCTTCGCGGGATTGAAATCGACCTGGATCTTGACGTCCTTGGCGACCGTGATCAGCGTGCCGCTCATCTCCTCGACGAGCACCTTGCGCGCCTCGTTCAGCGTGTCGATATAGGCGTAATGGCCGTTTCCGATGTCGGCGAGCTTCTCCATCGTCGAGTCCTTCAGGTTCCCCATGCCGAAGCCGAGCACGCTCAGGAAGACGCCGCTCTTCGCGCGATCCTCGATCAGCCTGGTGAGATCGCCCTGACTGGTGATCCCGACATTGAAGTCGCCGTCGGTCATCAGAATCACGCGATTGACGCCGCCGCGGATGAAGTTCGCCGTCGCCTGTGAGTAAGCCAGCTGAATACCGGCCCCACCGTTGGTGGATCCGCCGGCCTGGAGGTCGTCGAGCGCACGCGAGATCACATCCTTACGGTCGCCGCGTGTCGGCGGCAGGACCATGCCGGTGGCGCTGGCGTAGACAACGATGGAGACGGTGTCGTTTTCACCGAGCTGATCGACCAGCAGCTTCAGGCCACTCTTCACCAGCGGCAACTTCTGCGGCGTGCTCATCGATCCCGACACATCGATCAGGAACACCAGGTTGCTCGGCGGCCGCCGGCCGCGATCGATCTCGCGTGCCTTGACGCCGATGCGCACCAGCCGATTCCGCGAATTCCATGGCGCGGTGGTGACGGCCATGCTCGTCCCAATGGGGCGCCCTCCTGATGGACCGGCATAGTCATACGTGAAGTAGTTGACCAGCTCTTCGATCCGGACCGCATCGCGCGGCGGCATCTGGTTCTGGTTGAGAAACCGCCGGATATTCGAGAAGGACGCCGTGTCGACGTCGATGGAAAAGGTCGCCAGCGGTTCCTGGCTCGCCCGGACGAACGTGTTCTCGTCGGTTCGTGCGTAGGATTCGTTTGTGTTTGGCACGCGACTGCGGCCGAACGTCGGGAGATCGCCAACAACTCCTCCGGCGACACCGCCCGCAACGCCGCCATCAAGACCTGCGGTCGCTCCGACGCCACGACCACCGCCGCGTCCACCGCCGGCACCACCCGGAGAGACCGGACGGTTCCCGAGTGTCGCTGACGCGCCAGGCGCTTGACGAGCGGAACTCTGAGAATCAACGACTGGTCGTTCACCGCTGACTGTGATCGTCTCGGTGAGCGCCCCCACCGACAGTGTGAAGTCCCGCTCGACGGCGGCCCGTGGCGCGAGCTTCAAGTCCGCCGACGCGGTCTGGAATCCTGCGAGAGCTGCTGTCATCCGGTACTCGGGCGCCGCATCGGCAGGCGTGAAGGTGTATCGACCCGTTGCGTCCGTCACCACGGTGCTTGTCGAACCGTTGGCGGGGTTGGTAGCTGTGACGGTCACGCCTGGAATCGCGGTGCCGCTCGAGTCGCGAACTGTGCCGGACACGGTAACGGCGGTGCTTCCAGGATTGGGTGCGGATGCAGTCGTCTGAACCGGTGCCGATGTTCCGGCTGCTGGATTCGACGCGATGACCGATGGTCGCGGCGCTTCGGGCGACGCTGGCGACCGCGCGGCGATCGTCGAACGAGAAGGCTGACTCGTCGCCGCAGACGTCGCGGTCTTCGCCGGATTGTCTGGCACTGGCTGAGTGAGCTGTGGCGCTCGGACGACAACGGCGACGACGATCGCCGCCGCAGCCACCGATGCAGTACCAAAGATCCATCGCCTCGGCAGCCTGCCGAACCAACTGGACACCCCTGCATCCGCGGCCCTGCGCACCGACGCGCGTTGAGCCGACGTCAATAAGTCCGCAGGTGCCTCATCGAGCGCCTCTGCGAGCGCGACGGATGCTGTTTTGAGATCCTCAACGAGCGCACGCGCTTCCTCAGACGATTTCAGGAGACGCTCGACGGCCTCGGATTCAGCCTTGTCCAGTTCTCCGAGTACGTACGCTGTCCATCTCGGATCGTTCGGATTGATTCGCGTCATGACCGGCTCCTGTCGTGTGCTCGCTCAGGTGGCTGCGAATCGCGCGCACCGCGGTATGAAGAAGGAACCCCACGTTGCTCGTGGAGAGTGCGGTGATTGCGCTGATTTCCTTGTAGCTCAAGCCACCCTGAAACTTGAGGCAGACGACTTCACGTTGATTGCGGGGGAGGGTCTCGAGGAACTCGAGGACACGGCCGATTGCCTGGCGGTTATCGTGCTGCTCGTCGAGGTCGTACACGACGGGCACCTCGACATGTGCGAGCGACGCGGATCGGGCTGCCTTCTGGCGGGCGTCGAGCGCCAGGTTCCGGCATACCGTAAACAACCACCCGGCGAGATGTCCCTCAACTCGCGCTGGATCCTCTCGACAGAGCCGGAGGAAGGTCTCCTGCACAACGTCTCGCGCCATCTCCGCGTCGCCGAGCAGCCACTTCGCGTATCGGATCAATGGCCGCTCGTAGCGGTCGAGCGCGTCAACCACCAATTCGGAGTCTGACATCCGGCTCATTCCGTCCCCGTTGTAGATAACGGAGCAGCGGCGAGTTTATTAGACAGTCATCCTCCCTTTTGCCTCGCTGAGATTGCACCGGTTCGCTGAGATCCATCCGAACGCGCCTTCCGACCGTAGTTGCTACAAGGACTGTTTGAGAGGTTTGCCATGTGGGTACGACTCGTCTCGACTTTGAGCATTGCGGGTTCGCTGCTCGCCGCCTGTGGGTCCGATCCAGGCAGCGCGCCCACCGGCGTCAGTCTGGCCGCCCGGAGCATCCGCGGCGGTGCTCCTACCGGCGTCACTCTCGTCGCCCGGGGCGGCTTCAAGTCGCCCGTCGACGCGGTGGCCAGCCCTGAAGGCAAGACCTTCTACTTCAGCGCCCGCACAGAGGGCGGCGAGCCGGCCGTTTTTCGGGTGTCGTCGCACCCGGGCAGCGTGGCAACGGTGATGGTTACTGGGGCGCCGCTGTCCGCGCCCCGCGGACTCGTCCTGTCGTGTGACGGCAGTACGCTCTACGTCGCCGGCGGCGACTCGCCCATCTACGAGTTGCCCACCGCCGGGGGCGCGCTCCGTGACCTCGGTGTCACCGGCATCCGGGAGATCGCGGGCCTCGCCATCGGCACGGACTGCGGGACCCTCTTCGCCAGCGGCCGCACCGCCGACAACCGCCCCGCTCTCTTCCGAATCAACGCCGGCGGCGGCTCCGCCCAGGTCGTCTTCGCCGGCGCGCCCCTGGTCGCGCCAACCGGGCTCTACGTCGACCGCTCCGGCGTGACGTGGGTGATGGACCTCGGCGCGAATCAGACCGGTGCGCTCTACGCGGTGCCACCCGACGGCAGTGCAGCCAAGCTCGTCGGCGGCGATCTGCCCACATCCAACGTGTTCGCCGGGGTCTCGCTGATCTCCTCCGGCGACACGGCCGTCATCGCCACGCGAGGGCAGCTCACCACGATCGAGCTCGCCAGCGGCGAACGTTCCGATGTCCCCGTTCCCGGGATCATCGCTCCGGCCGGTCTGCGCACAGCCCGCCGGGCAGCGGTCTTCGCCATCGCCGATATCGGCGGCGATGCCATCTTCCGCGCCGACTGATCGCGTGCACTGTGCCGATTGCATGCGCGGAGCGGTCACTTCCCGTTTCGCATGCCAGAGGTACTGCTGGCCGGCCCCTGGGCGTCATCGAGCCGTCCATTGCATCGCCGTCAGTCGGGAACATTGCGGTCGAGCAGACGTGAAGGTGACGGAGTTCACGCTGTTCGACCGCAATGATCGTCCGACCGAGCCAGGCGACTCGCCCTCGATGCTATCCGCGATCCCTCGTCAAGCCGGGAGCTCTCTGCGATGCCGTCTTACTTCTTGCCGACGTCGAATGAAATGCCCTGAGTCACTCGAAACTGTTCCGATCCCTGACGGCCAAATGACTTGAACCACCGGGCGTCGGTTCGCAGATCCAACGCGTCATTCATCGGCATCCTGATGCCGCCTCCAGCGTTCATCGTCAATGCCACGCGCGCCTCTGTGCCGATCGGTCGACCGTTCGAGAAAAAAACAGGCGTGCCGTATTCCGACAGTCCGATACCTGCGGCGACATATGGCGTCGAGTCACCGATGCGCGGAAGGGCAAACAAGAGACTGGTGCTTGAACCGAGCGCGTGAATGCGGCCCTCGCCACGACGGTACGCAACATCGGTCTCGAGACTGAGCGTCGACGTTACAGGAAATGTCACGGCGGCTCCGAAAGGAGATGCTCCGGCCGTGCCGATACCAACGTACGGCGTCACTTCGACCGCTCTTGCTTCTTGCGCCCCCACGGGCAGCGGTTGAAGAGTGGCCAGGATCATTGCGAAGACAGATGTGTAAGCTCGCATTGCTCCTCCTCAGCCGATCAGTGCGGCCGCTGGACACTTAGACGAGCAACACTTCCTCCCGGCCTCCCGTGAGACGCGAGACGTACGCTCCGCCGAGGGCGCCGGGAGCTGCGATTCGCCATCTCGCTGAAGGTCGTAGCGCGGCCCGTGCGATCGACGAATACCTGACGACCGGGCCTGGTTCAACAGGCCCGGTTCGTGCCGATGCAACCTCGCGTTCCGGTTGCGGCTATTGAGACAGATCGTGCGGCACGGTGCACGTCGAGGACACCGTGGCACGGTTCCCCGCCAGGTCATCGACGGTCGCATCGATCGTGTACGTGCGGCCATTCTGCAAGCCCGAGCGCTTTGCCCGCAGCGCAACCTTCCCCCCTGTGATCACGATGTCGCCGTCCGCGGCGGCTTCGTCACTCGAGGCGCGGATTCCCAGCGTCTCCGGTGCCACGCCAGAGCCTGCGTCGTTGGCGGTGATGGAAGCGACCTGGACGAGCGCGCTGTTGGGTGGCCACAAGGTGCACGGGGCGACGGGTAGCCCGGCGAATGAGGGCGGCGTCGCGTCGATCTTGAACGTCAACGACCGCGTCGTCTCGACGTTGTCGGCCTTGTCAATCCCGCGGTACTCGAGCAGATGGGTGCCGTCTCCCGTCACCGTGAACGGCCCGACGTACGCGTGCCAGCCGCTGCCGTCCAGACGGTATTCGATGCGATCCAAGTCCCCGTCCTGGTCGTTGGCGCCGAGCATGACCGTCGGATGGACATACCAGCCATTCACCGCCGCCGGCGACAGCGTGGCCGTCGAGACCGGCGCGGATTGCAGGCCGCAACTGACGGCCGTGACGCCACCCACCGACTCGTACTTGGCGGTGGTCTCCTGTTGGTACTTCACGACCAGCGACTCGCAGCGCGACTGGGTGGTGTGCATGTTGCCGCCGCAGCTGAAGCTGCTTGCCGTGTTGGGATCGCCGACGCCGTCCCACACCGCGTACTGCGGGTACGGGCACATCGGCCGTGTGCGTGGCGGGCCCGTCATGCCTCGAGCGGGTGCGATCGACGACATGATCGTGTCCGGCGCCACGTCGTTCTCGGACCAATTGGTCAGCACGTCGAAGAGCCCCTGCGGCTGCGGCCCGACGCCGCCGCCGCAGTGGTTGACGCCCGGTGCGGTGAAGAAGCGGAACCACGGGGTCACGTTCTCGACGCCGCCGTAGTGGTCAATCACCGTGTCGTAGTAATACCCGTTCTGCGGCCATGGCATGTCGGGGTCGGCGAGGCCCTGCCACATCAGGATCTTTCCGCCGCGACCGCGAACGCGCTCGAGGTCTGGTGAACGGAGATCGAGATAGGGGCCGACGTTGGTGGTGGCCAGCTGGTGCAGATCGTCGAAGTCGGTGAGCGGCAAGCCGCGGATATTGAAGGTCAGATCGCCCTTCGCCCAGCCGAAGATGCCGAAGGCGCCGGTGCTGGGACCAGGGGCGACGGGAGCCATCGAGGCGGCGGCGCCACGACCGTTCGAAAGCCACACGTGAGCCCCCAGATCGTTGCGCGGACCGTCGAACGCCATGTCGATCGCCTCCGCCTCGGTGGGAGTGAGACACGTGCCCGCCCCTGGTGCCCCAGGCTCACCACAGACGTTGAGCGCGGCGCTGGCGTGGCACGCGCGCGGGTTGCTCAACATGCCGTCGACGAGGCCATCCTGATCGTCGCAGGCGGCGATCATGCGCGCCACGGCGGCGTTCGTCTTGGCGGTGGTGATGCTGCCGCCGGTCATCTCGAGATTGAGCCAGACACGCCACGAGATAGCCGACGAGGTCCGCGACTGGTGCGCGAACGGAGCGCCGACCAGGAAGCCGTCGAAATCGTCGCCGTACTTCTGCGCCACCACCAGTGCCTGCCGCCCGCCGGTGGAGCAACCCTCGAAGTAGTTGCGAAACGCCGGCCTGCCGTAATAGGCATTCGTCAGACGCAGCGCCCATTGATATTGCAGTCGAAGGCTCTCGCTGTAGAAATCCTCCACCTTGCCGCGGTCCAATTCGTTGGTCGCCTGAATCACACCAAACGACGCGTCGAGAGGCGCCCCCTGATGGCCGCCGTCGGTGAACGATCCCACCGCCCCCTGGGAAACAGGACCGAGGACTGCGGTGACGCCGATGCTCCCAACCAGGCTGCCGCCGCCCATGTTGCGCACGCGTCCGTTCCAGGCGCCCTGGCCGTTGGGACCGCCTCCGGTGCCGCCATCGGCGGTGTTCAGCGGGAGTCCAATCCGAATGCCGACACGTTGAACTTCGCCGACGGCGTACCCGAACTCTGGCCCGCCGCGCTCCGAGATCACCAGATCGACCTGACAGTGCGGCGGGACCGGGATCACAATCCCCGGGGCCAAGGTGATCTCCGTGACGATCTGCGCCGTGGCACTGACCACCGTTGGATTGGCGACGAGTCCGGAGGCCGTACTCGCGGTCAGCGCGGAGCAGTCGGGAACGGTTTGTGCCGAGACGGTTACTGGCTCCCAATGGATACCGCGACCCGCCAGCACGAGGGCGGCGGCGACCAGGAAGGATCCCGCGACAGCAATTCGGTGTTGGGTGATCATCGAGCCCTCCAGAATCAGATCGTGATAGAGCGCCGACGGAGCACGCGTATCAGCGTTGGACGGGGAGCCTCGGGGAACCGCCTTTTGGACGACGAGCGAGATCGATTAGTTCGACGACCGGCGTA
>DATFRP010000335.1:0-8122 GCA_035263125.1 Vicinamibacterales bacterium | reverse complement strand
GCCTCCGCGTCGGACGGCGGCTCCTGCGCGGCTGCCGCACCGGTCGATGCCAACACCGCTGCAACGAACGCGACGATCCTCAACACGTCGCCCTGCCCACATCATGGGTTCCTGCCACGCCGAACGACGCCATCCGCTTCTCCTCCGCGGCCAACCATCTTAGTGTCACTGCACCCAATTGAGACACAAACCTACAGCCTAGTCACAATAGCCGCTGTTGCTCAAGGGCCCCGCGAAATCTCGTGGCGTTTCGCTGAATCAGCAGGCGTGTATGTGACGAAACAGTTATGGTCTGCAATCGTCCGGCCCGAGGGACGAGCGGCCGCGCCAAGCCTTGCAGAGGAGATGACTCCATGAATGTTCGTAAGCTGATGAAACAGCTGACGGTCCCGCCTGGGCACAAAGTGCGCCTGAAGAAATACGATCCCGCCTGGACCGGCTCATTGAAGGACGAAGCAAAGGCCAAGACCATGCTGCTCGAAGACGTGAGGCGTCTAGCGAAACAGCAGGCAATGCTCTTCGCGCAGGACACGTACGCCGTCCTGGTGATCTTCCAGGCCATGGACGCCGCGGGAAAGGACGGAGCGATCAAGCACGTCATGTCGGGAATCAACCCACAGGGCTGCCAGGTGTTCTCCTTCAAGGCGCCCTCGGCGGAGGAACGAGACCACACGTATCTCTGGCGCTCGATGAAGGCGCTCCCCGAGCGCGGACGCATCGGCATCCACAATCGTTCGCACTACGAAGAGGTGCTGGTGGTCCGCGTGCACAAGGAAGTGCTCGCCGGCCAACACCTCCCGGAGGATCTGAAAGACAAGGGCATCTGGAAGCGCCGGTTTCGGGAGATCAACGAGTTCGAGCGACACCTGACCGACAACGGCACGGTCGTGGTCAAATTCTTCCTCAACGTGTCGAAAGAGGAGCAGCGTCGCCGTTTCCTCGCGCGCATCGACGAAGGAGACAAGAACTGGAAGTTTTCAATCGACGACGCCAAGGAGCGGCAGTACTGGGATGACTACATGGCGGCGTACGAAGACATGCTCGAGAACACGAGCACCGACTCTGCGCCATGGCACGTCATCCCTGCCGACAACAAGTGGTTCACGCGGCTCGCTGTTGCCTCGATCCTCTGGCAGCGCATCGCCGCCCTCGACCTGCATTTCCCGACTGTCACCGAAGCCAAGAAAAAGGAGTTACAGGAAGTGCGCCGGATACTGATCGCCGAAGATGGCGACCGGTGATCACGACACGCGTGCCGGTACTCGTGTGAGGCTACGCAGTTTCTCGACGATGCCAGGCAGGACGGCGACGACGCGATCGATGTCGGCGTCGGTGTTTGCGGCACCCAGGCTGAAACGGATCGAGTTCTGTGTGCGGTGAGCGGGGAAGCCCATCGCTTTGAGTACGTGGGACGGCTCGAGCGTTCCCGACGAACACGCCGATCCCGTTGACACCGCAACGCCCTCGAGGTCGAGTGCGATCAGGAGCGATTCGGCTTCCGTCCGATCGAAGCTGATGTTCGTCGTGTTCGGCACGCGCGGCGATCGTGCCCCGTTGACCGCGGTTCCGGTCACGTGCGCGAGGACCCCCTCTTCGAGTCGATCGCGCAGCACGGCTAGACGGGCGCCCTCGTCGGCCATCTTCTCGCGCGCCAGCCGGGCCGCGACCCCCATGCCGACGATGCCCGCAACGTTCTCGGTGCCGGCGCGCCGCCCGCGTTCCTGTTTCCCGCCGGTGATCGGAGAGAGCAGCCGGAGTCCGCGACGAATCCAGACAGCGCCCACGCCCTTCGGGCCGTAGAATTTGTGTGCAGAAAGGGAAAGCAGGTCGACACCAAGCGCCTTGACGTCGATCGGAATCTTCCCCGCCGATTGCACCGCGTCGGTGTGGAAGAGCGCTCGCCGCTCGTGAGCGATGCGGGCGAGCTCTGCGATCGGTTGAATCGTCCCGATCTCGTTGTTTGCGTGCATCACCGACACCAGGGCCGTGTCGTCGGTCAGGGCCGAGCGGAGATCGTCGGGTGACACGATGCCGGTCCCGTCGATCGGCAGATGCGTGACCCGCCAGCCCCGGCGGGCCAGGGCTTTGGCGGTATTCAGCACGGCCTCGTGCTCGATTGCGCTGACCACGAGGTGGCGACGTCCGGTCGGTTCGAGTGCTTCGGCCGCCCCCCGGATCGCCATGTTGTCGCCTTCCGTGCCGCTGCCGGTGAACACGATCTCGCCTGGATCGGCTCCCAGCAGAGCCGCGACGGCCGATCGCGCCTCGTCGATTGCAGCCTTTGCCCGCTGGCCGAAGTGATGGACGCTCGACGGGTTCCCGAATTCGTCGCGTAACACCGCCGTCATGCGGTCGACCACCGGGGTGGCGAGGGGGGTCGTGGCGTTGTGATCGAGGTAGATGCGCTGCAAAGGGACCGCCTCCCACCAATGTAGCACTTCGCCTAACTCTCGGGCCCAAAACGACTAGACAGAATTTTCCAGCGGCCGATATACTCTGTGGGCTCCCGCCTAGTCCGCCTGCAATCGCTGTGGGCGTGCATCGCGCGCGCCGGGCTGTTTAACGCGATGAGCTCGGCTATACGACGGGTCGGATCAGTTAACACACGCCTAGCAGGCGGAGGACGCGACATGTGGAAGCGAGATGAAGCGGTGAAACCGACCAGCAGCCATTCAGTCACTCCGGCGCCAGTCGCCTCCCAGCCGGTCTCCGCCGTATCATCGGCACCGCAGCCGGAGAGCCGGCGGATCGAGAGGGACATGGTGAATATCGGAAAGTCCGTCGTCATCAAGGGCGAGCTGAACGGCAGCGAGGATCTGATCGTGGAAGGTCACGTGGAGGGTCGAATCGAACTGAAGGACTACGTGCTGACCATCGGACCCAACGGAAGGATCAAGGCTCAGGTGTCCGCCAAGGCGGTGATCGTGCTCGGCGAAGTGAACGGCAACGTCACCGCGTCAGACAAGGTCGACATCCGTGATGGCGGATCGGTCGATGGCGACATCATCGCTCCGCGCGTGGCAATTGCCGAGGGTGCGCACTTCCGTGGCAGCGTCGACATGCAGCGCAAGGGACAACAGGCGCAGCCGGCCAAAGAGGCCAAAGACGCCAAAGACGCCAAAGACGCCAAAGAGTCGTCGAAGACAACGGCATCGCAGGCGTCGCCGTCTGCTCAACCACATCCTCAGGCCGCCGCGCACTAGTGCGAGCGAGCGAATCGTGGTGATCTTCGACTGGTAGCGGCCAGCTGAAGGTCACTGCCTCGATATGTCGGTGGCGCTGTCCGATTTGTTTTCTCGTCGTCGAAAGGAACCTCCCGACTTCGATGCCGGCGATGCGCCCGCGCACCCCACAAAAGTGCTGGAGCGATTCGTCGGGAGCCTCGCCGCCCGCGATCAACCCGTCCTGCTCGATCTCGGTCCCGTTGTCGGCTCCAACGTCAGTTTCTTTGGCGAGCAGCTCGGCTGCAAGATCTTCGTCGAGGACATCACAAAGGACATCGATCGTCACGTCCGCGAGGGCAAACTCGACGCGCTGGCGGATGCTCTTTCCAGCCGATTCCCGCAGGAGTCCGACAGCATCGATGGCATCCTGTGCTGGGACGTCTTCGATTATCTGGACCGGAAGCCCGCGCGCAGCCTGGCCGTGCAGTTGGCCCGGGTGCTGAAGCCCGATGGCGTCCTGCTGGCGTTCTTCAGTACGACACAGCCGCAACCGGGGATGCGGCCCGAATACACGCGGCACGTCGTGGTCAGCCCCACCGCCCTGGAGTTTCGACCCTGTCCGGCGGCGCGGGGACGACAGCGGCCGCTGCCCAATCGGGACATTCAGTTGTTGTTCGAGCCGCTCCGCGTGGCGGACCAGTTCCTGTTGTTGACCAACCGTCGCGAGGTGTTGCTCCGGAAGAAGCCGGCCACGCCCGACGCCGAGATCCCCTCGACTGACACCGAGGTCTCTTCGATTGACTCAGAGGTCCCCTCGATCGACTCCGAGGTCTCCTCGATTGACACCGAGGTCTCCTCGACTGAGACCGAGGTCTCCTCGACCGACACTGAGCCCCCCTCGACCGAGCGCTGATGCTGGACTTCGAGCTCACGGACGAGCAGCGTTTGTTGGAGCAGTCGGTGCGCGAATGGGCGGGCCGGGAAGTGGCCCCTCGCATTCGCGAGCTCGATCGCGCTCATAAGTTCGATACCGGCATCTTTCCTCAGATGGCGGCCCTCGGTCTGCTCGGCATCTCGGTGCCGACCAAGTACGGCGGCGCCGGCATGGACTACCTCTGTCTCGGTCTGGCGAGCGAGGAGCTCGAATACGTCGATACGTCGCTGCGTGTGATCATGTCCGTTCACGCGGGGCTCAACTGCCTGACGCTGCTCTCGTGGGGCACTGAGGATCAGAAACAGCGGTATCTTGTTCCTCAGGCTCAGGGCACGAAAATCGCCACCTACGGGCTGACGGAGCCGTCGGCCGGGAGCGATGCGCGCGCGATTCAATCGGTGGCGATCAAGAAGGGCGATCGGTATGTCCTGACCGGCGAGAAGATGTGGATTTCGCTGGCCGACGTGGCTGACAACTTCCTGGTATTCGCCTGGAGCGATCTCGAGAAGAAGCAGAAGCGCGACCCGTCGGGCATGAGCGCCTTCATCGTCGAGCGCGCCTTCAAAGGCTTCTCGAGCGGGACTCTCACTCAGAAGTGGGGCATTCTCGCGGGCAACACGGGCTTCTTCAAGATGGAAGAGGTCGAGGTCCCTGCCGAGAATCTCGTCGGTCGCGAGGGAGAGGGCTTCAAGATCGCGATGTTCGCACTCGATCAGGGACGCTACACTGTCGCGGCCGGCGCGACCGGTCTCATCCGTGCCTGTCGGGATGCGAGCGTGAAGTACGCGAAGGAACGCAAAACGTTCGGCGTCGAGATCGGCTCTCATCAGCTGGTGAAAGAGCTGATCGCGCAGATGGAATCCGATTATCAGGCCTCGCGGCTCCTGTGGATGCGCGCCGGGTGGCTGAAGAATCGCGGTCGTCGCAATACGCGCGAGACCGGCCTGGCCAAGTGGTTCGCGACGGTGGCCTCGGAACGTGCCGCGGGTGATGCTGTCCAGATCCACGGTGCGAACGGCTACTCCGACGAATACCCCGTCGGTCGCTTTTATCGCAACTGCAAGGGGGCCGTGATCTACGAAGGCACCCGTGAGATTCACAAGATCATGCAGGCCGACTATCTGCTCGGCTACCGGATTGATCGGCCGACGCGCTGTGAGCTGCCGGCTTGGGAGACATGATGGCCACCAAATCCGCCACGCATCCAGACACCGAAGTCGCACCGCTCGCCGACTCCGACCTCTCACTCGACTTCTTGCGCGTCACTGAGCGCGCCGCGATCGCCTGTGCCCTCACGATGGGTCAGGGCGATCGGCACAAGTCGGATCAGGTCGCGGTCGAGGCGATGCGCAGTGAAATGGACTCGGTCCCGATCGACGGCACGATCGTCATCGGCGAGGGCGAGCGCGACGAGGCGCCGATGCTCTATATCGGCGAGAAAGTCGGCATGGCGGCGAAGGGAGACCAGTCGTTCCCGCAGGTCGACATTGCCGTGGATCCGCTCGAAGGGACGAACCTCTGCGCGACCGGGGCGCCCAATGCGCTCGCGGTGCTGTCAGCCTCGGAGCAGGGCGGCCTCCTCCATGCGCCCGACATCTACATGGAGAAGCTCGTCGTGGGTCCGAGCTCGCGCGATGTGGTCGACCTCGACGCACCGGTGCGCTTCAACCTCCGCGCGATCGCGCAGGCGCTCGGGCGCCGTGTGCAGGAGCTCGTGGTGATCGTGCTCGATCGTCCGCGGCATGCGACGCTCATCGAGGAGATCCGTGCGACCGGCGCACGCATTCGCCTCATCGGCGACGGCGACTTGTCCGCCGGTATCACAGCCGCGGTGCTGGGCAGCGGTGTCCACGCGGTCATGGGCATCGGCGGCGCGCCCGAAGGTGTCATCACCGCCGCAGCGATGCGCTGTCTCGGCGGAGAGATCTTCGCGAGGCTCGTCGTCAGCACGCCGGAGCACGAGCGGCGGTGCGAAGCGATGGGCATCAAGGATCTGAAGAAGATCTATCGCTCGAAGGATCTCGCGTCCGGCCAGAACATCCTGTTTGCCGCAACCGGCGTCACCGACGGCACGCTGATGAAGGGCGTGCGCTTCTTCGGCGATGGCATCCGCACGACATCGCTCGTCATGCAGACGACACCGCATCGCATCCGCTTCATCGACAGCATCCACGTGAGGCCCGGCAAGGACGGTTCGGTCGGAAATATTCGATTCTGGTCCTCCTGATCGTCCGGGCGCTTCTTCGTGGAGCTCTGGCGGCGCAACCAGATCGCGGTCACCGCGGCTTCCTTCGTCGGCTTCACCGGCTTCACGCTGGTGATGCCGTTCCTCGCGCGCTACATGCAGGAGATGGGGGTCACCGATACGGGTGATGTCGCCCTGTGGACCGGCATCACGCTGGGCGTCACGCCCGCGGTCAGTGCACTGGTCTCCCCGCTGTGGGGGCGCGTTGGCGATCGATTCGGCAACAAGGTTCTCGTCCAGCGTTCGCTCTTCAGCTCCGTGGTCATGATGGTGCTGATGGCGCGTGCGTCGCAGCCCTGGCAGCTGTTCGCGCTGCGCGCGCTGCAGGGGTTCGTCGCCGGGTATGGGCCTCTGACGATGACGATGGCCACGCAGCTGGCGCCGCGCGATCAAGTGGCGCGCGTGATCGGCGCCGTGCAGACCGCGCAGCGGATCGGGCCGGCGATCGGTCCCGCGATTGGCGGGGTGCTGGCCGCCGCGGTCGGACTGCGGAACACGTTTCTCGTCTCAGCCGCAATCTACGGCCTCGCCTTCGTCCTGTTGACCGCGATGTACTCTGAACCGCCGCCGGCGGCGCGCCACCGTGAGGCCGGCGAACGGGTCTCGTTCGGGAACGTCCTCGCCTTCGAAAACTTTCTACTGCTAATGCTCGTGATCTTCCTGCTGCAGGTAGTCGATCGCAGCTTCGGGCCGGTACTGCTGCTGCACCTGACGCAGATGGGCTACAGCACCGAAGGTGCGGCGCTCTTTGCCGGCGTGCTGTTTTCGACGCTCGCGATCGCCGCGGTCGTGGGTCATCAGCTCGCGGGGTGGCTGCTCGAGCGGGTGACCGCCCGTGCCGTGATCGTCACCGCGGTGCTCGTCGCGTCAGCGTCGTTGACGGTGTTCGCGCTGGCAGGGGCGACATGGCTGCTGCTGGTGTCGATTGCGGTCTTCGGTGTGGCCATCGGCAGCGCCATGACGACGTCGTTCACCGCTGCCCATTCGGTGATTCCGAAGCACGCGCACGGGGTGAGTTTCGGATTCCTGACCGGCGCGTCGCTGTTTGGCTCGGCGATCAGCCCGATGCTGAGCGGCCTGATCGGATCGCACAGTATCCGGTTCGTGTTTCTGGCGGATGCGGCGGTCCTGGCGATTCTGGTTCTGCTGGTGCGGCGGGTGATGGTCGAGCGCGATCTGGCGATTGAGTCGGCGCCCTCGGTCGACGAAACGTAGCCGTTCGTAGGGGGTCAGACGGTTCGCACGTTCTCGTGTCAGAATCTGGACGCCACAGACACTCGCGAGCTGAGATGGCCCTCCCCATCGGATCGCGCATCGGCGCGTTCGAGATCACCGGAACACTTGGCGCCGGTGGGATGGGCGAGGTCTACCGCGCGCGGGATACACGGCTTTCACGTGATGTCGCGCTCAAGATCCTTCCCGAACTCTTTGCCGCCGACTCTGATCGGCTTTCCCGATTTCAGCGCGAGGCACAGATTCTCGCGTCGCTGAATCATCCGAATATCGCGGCCATTCATGGGTTGGAGGAAGGGCCGCCTGAAGGCGGCCCGCCGGTCCACGCGCTCGTCCTCGAGCTTGTCGAAGGGCCAACGCTCGCTGACCGCGTCGCTCAGGGTCCGATTCCCTTCGACGAGGCGCGAACCATCGCGCGACAGATCGCCGAAGCCCTCGAAGCCGCGCACGAACAGGGCATCGTCCACCGGGACCTGAAACCCGCCAACGTCAAGCTCCGCGACGATCGCACGGTAAAGGTGCTGGATTTCGGGCTTGCCAAAGCGT
>DATFRP010000334.1:0-20710 GCA_035263125.1 Vicinamibacterales bacterium | reverse complement strand
TCGTCTACGGGCATCACCACATCGCTGCCAGCGACATTCCGGCGCACATGAAGTTCTTCGTCGACGCGCTCGGCGGCACGAAGACGACGTTCGGGCCCAACAAGCTGGAGATCGTCAAGTTCCCGAACGTGCTGATCTTCTTCCGCAACCAGAAGCCGACCGGCGGCACGCGCGGCACGACGGTCAATCACATCGGCTTCTCAGTGCCGGATCTCAAAGCGGCAGTCGCACGCATCAAGGCCAACGGCTTCCCGATGATCACGCGGACGGAAGTCGCCGCGACGCAGCAGGTCGTCGACGACATCGCGCCGGTCAACGCCAACGTCTCGATCGCTTTTGCGCTCGGTCCCGACGATCTCAAGGTCGAGCTCGTCGAGCAGAAACAGCAGACGGTACCGATCGCACTCCATCACGTCCACTTCTTCGGCCCGCAGAACACCGAGATGCAGGCGTGGTACGCGAAGGTCTTCGGCGCAAAGCCGCGAACCGGCGGCAACTTCCCGGCCGCCGATCTACCGGGCGTCGCGCTCAACTTCTCGCCCTCGCCCGATCCTGTGGTCGGCACCTCGGGGCGCTCGCTCGATCACATCGGCTTCGAGATCAGAGATCTGGCAGCCTTCTGCAAGAAGCTCGAAGCGATGGGCATCAAGCTGAACGTGACCTATCGCAAAGCGGAGGCGCTCGGATTGGGTGTCGCCTTCGTGACCGACCCATGGGGCACATCGATCGAGCTCAACGAAGGCCTGGGACACGTGAATTAGTGATGATCGAGTAGTGGAATAGCCACCAATTCGACAATCGCGGATGGTTCTCGTCCAGCCCGCCGGCTCGCGCGTTCGATTCCGCGTCCTGCGGATGGCCTTTCTGCTGGCCATCGTCACCTACCTCGATCGCGTCTGCATCTCCATCGCCGCGCCGTACATCGTCGAGGAGCTGGGCATCACGCTCCTCCAGATGGGCACGGCGTTCTCCGCGTTCACGCTCGCCTATTCCCTGTTCGAGGTGCCTTCGGGCTGGCTTGGCGATCGGATCGGGGCGAGGCACGTGCTCACGCGCATCGTCCTGTGGTGGTCGGCGTTCACGATGCTGACCGGGCTGGTGCAGGGATTTCGATCGCTCGTCGCCATCCGTTTTCTATTTGGCGCAGGCGAGGCGGGTGCATTCCCCAATGTGATGCGCAGCTTCGCCACCTGGTTTCCGGCGCGCGAGCGCGGGAAGGCCAGCGGTGTGGTGTTTCTCGGCACGCGACTCGGCGGCGCGCTGGCGGCTCCCCTGGTCCTGGTGTTGATCCAATGGTGGGGCTGGCGTGGTTGCTTCCTCGCCTTCGGCGTACTCGGCGTGGGGTGGGCGTGGGCGTGGCAACGTTCGTATCGCGATCGTCCCGAGGACCATCCCGACATCGACGCGATCGAGCTCGCGCAGATCACCGAGGGTGGCGGCGCATCAGCACGAACACCGCCGACGCCCTGGCTTGCGCTCCTCTCGAGCGGAAATCTGTACGCGATCTGCGCGATGTACTTCGGCTACGCGTACGGTCTGTATTTCTATTTCACGTGGCTGCCGACGTACCTCGTTCGCGAGCTCGGGTTCTCGATGATCGGCAGCGGCTTCTTTGCGTCGCTGCCGTTCCTCCTCGCCGGCCTCGCGAACGTCGCCGGTGGATGGTGCACCGATCGCCTTGCGCACAGCCACGGCCTTCGGCATGCGCGGGTGACACTCGGATCGCTTTCGTTCGCCACGAGCGCCGCACTGATCATTGCCTCCCTGACCGTGCACGAGTCCGTGACCAAGGCGTTGCTTCTCGCGCTGGCGCTCGCATCGGCCGACTTCGCGCTGAGCGCGTGCTGGGCCGTGTGCCTCGACATCGGTGCCGAGCACGCCGGCGTGATCACGGCGTGCATGAACAGCGTCGGCAATCTTGGCGGTCTCGCCGGGCCGATCGTGGTCGGCTTCATGGTCGACCGCTGGCACTCATGGACGATGCCGCTGTATGTGACGGCGGCGGTGTACATGTTTGGCGCGCTGGCGTGGCTGGCGATCGACCCGCGGCGGCGAATCGACACTACACGCGCGGAGGGTTCTTCTTTCGCCGGATGAAGTCGATGAACTGTTGCGCGCGGGTCGTTTTGGTGGGCGTCGACCGTTCGCCCTGATGTTCTCGACGTATCAAAATGCCCTCGGGCGGCCCTTCAGGGCGAGGTTCTGTCGTACGCATCGGACGACGCAGCTCGTCTTGAATTCGAGTGAACACCGCTCGTCGCAGATATTCCCGCAACGATTCACGGCGATGCGGCTCGAAGCGCAGAGGCTTACCGCCCGTGCGAACGACATCATTCACGATGTCATCGATGTGGAGGTCCGCACCGCGAGGCACGAGGGTGCGCGCCCACCGCTTCAACCCGGGAAGGTCTATTTCGTCACGGTAAGCACCGGCCAGCGCACTGCCCCGTTTCGCGTCGGATATCCGCTTGAGAGAGGGCATCCTGAGGAACGCTTCGTCCGCGCCCGCTTCGGAAATCCCCTCACGGATGGAAGCAGAGATGTCAGTGAGGTTCTGACTGCGGGCGCGCGCGTCCTTTTCCAGACAGCGACGCAGGACGAGCGCAGCCCACGAAGGCACCGTCGATGGCAACAGCGCCCACTCGGGTTCGACACTCACGATGGATGTCATCGTTTCCGTAAGGTCGTCACCCGTGAACGGTGACTTGCCCGTGAGCATCTCGAAGAGCACACACCCGAAGGCCCAGACGTCGGCGCGCGGATCGACAGGTGCGCCATGCACCTGCTCTGGACTCATGTACGCGGCCGTCCCGAGGATGACACCCCGCTGTCGCGCCGAAGCCGCCAGCGCTGCGGCCGCTGATGGCGCGGACTCAGGCTCGAAGATCTCGGCGAGGCCGAAGTCGAGGACCTTCGCCAATCCCTCTGCGGAGAGCTTGATGTTCGACGGCCTCACGTCGCCATGAATGACGCCGTGCTTGTGCGCCGCGCCCAGCGCGTCGGCGATTTGTACGGCCACGGGCAAGGCCTCATCGACAGGGAAGGCACCATGGGTGATGCGTTCCGCCAGAACGACACCGTCGATCCAGTCGAACGCGAGCGCCCGGACGCCGTCTGCCTCGAACACGCCATGGATCGTCGCGATGTTCGGATGATTCAGCGACGTGAGCAGATGGACGTCGCGTTCGAACCGGTCGAAGCGATGGGGATCGGCAGATGGAGGATTGGGAAGAACTCTAAGCGCGGCATGGCGACCGCTCGCGCGATCACTCGCCTTCCAGACCTCGCCCAGGCCGCCTTCCCCGACGAGCGAATGGATTTCGTACGGACCGAACCTGACGCCCGGGTGCAGCGTTCGACTCATCACGCTCAGAGCGAGACGGTCACGATGATACCCCCGGCGCGTTCGGCGGAAATGCCGTTCTCGAGCTCAGCCTCTGCTTCCTCCTGCTTCCTGATTCCTGCCTTCCTGGCTTTCCTAGAACCGCAGCCGCAATCCACCTCCGGCCTGAAATCCACCGACTTTGACGTCGACTGTGCCACCGCTAGCCGAGCTCAGCGCCATCGTCGTCCCGGCATACTGAGCCGTGCCGCCAACGCCCACCTGCCGCGTGAAGAAGTACGCGACGTCGGCACCGGCGTTGAAGCCCACCTTCGACTTGCTTACTGAAGCAGTCTGACCAGGTGCAGGCGTGATCGAGTCGTAAGGATATGTCTCGGAATAGCCGACCCGATTCAGGACGTCCTGCTTGACGCTGAAGAACGATGGCCCCCCGTACACCATCGTCTGCATGTGCCGGTTCGACATCGGCACCATCGCGCGCGCCTGGACGTGGACCGCGAGCTCCTCGCGATGAAATCCAGCGATATCTTCCGTGAGCGATCGAGGTTGGTTGAAGAAGAACGGGTGCGGGATCGAGGCGGTGACCGCGGTCGGCGTCTCACGACTGAATCGGCTCACTCCGATGCCGATCGCAAGCTGCCGCCAGACCAGGCCGCTCCCGGCAATGCTGAATGCCGGTCCCGGTTTCACGTCGTAAGCGGAATTGAAAGTCGCAGTTTCGGCATTCGCCGGAAAGGTCGCGCTGTCTGTGAAGTTCTCCGAGCCAGCCTGATACATCCCGTCGACGGAGATAAAGATGCGATCCGTCGGCTGGGGACGGCGTGGCACCGGTGGCCGCGTCTGCGCGGACGCAGGATTCGCGATCGCAACTGCGGCGAGTCCAACGACGATGACAACGAGTGCGGTTGTGCGTCTCATGGCCATCCTCCTCAGTTCACACCGACGGCGGTCCAGGCCTGCGTGACCGCGCGCTCGGGTGCGCTGCCCGCGCCGTAGAGATCGCGCGCCGCCTGGATCGTTGTCCCGCGCGCATTCGAGAACGTCGCGTTGGCCGGCAGCAGGAACACGAATGCGCGATAGAACACCTTCTCGATCTGCTCGCGGTTCGCTGCGCCGACACCTTGGACGGCCAACCCCGACGTGCGATTGGTGCCGCCTTCGATCGCGAGGTAGAAGACGTGGTTCGAAATCCCCGAGTTCGTGTGCACGCCGCCGTTGTCCGTGGTTCCGGTGAAGCGCTTCGAATAGTGATCGGGATCCCCGAACAACGCCGGGTTCTCCATCGACCGGTTCCCGTTCAACCCGCCACGGAATGTATCTTCTCCGAGCAGATAGTCGGCCTGGCCCAAGCCGGAGCCAACCGGCTGATGGAAGAACTCGACCGACGCGCCCATGATGTCGGAGAAGGATTCATTCAGCGCACCTGACTCGTTCAGATAGATCAGCCCCGACGATGACTGGGTGACGCCGTGGGTCAACTCGTGGGCAACGATATCGATCGACCCGGAAAAATACCCAATCGTCTGCTGGACGCCGTTGACGATGAAACCCTGTGGGCCAGCGCCGTTGCCGAAGTACATCACGCCCACATTACCGGGACCACACGCGCCGCACCAGAACGCATTGAGGACGAACAGACCAAGGAGCTGAGGAGGTGTCGACGCCCAATCCTGCTGCCGGGTGCCGTTGACCATCGCCACGAGCGGCCGATCGCGGTCGTCCAGTCCCCTTCGCCCGTGACGCTTGAAGTAGTAGTCGTAGGTCAGGCCGACGTAGGCATGGGCATCCACCGTGGGCGGATCTGTCCAATCGTTGTCGGAGTCAGAGGCAATGTCGGAGGCAAAGAGCGGTGCCCCCTGATCGACGACCTGGAATGCGCGCGGCAGGTCCCCCCTCATGTCGTAGGTCGTCAGCTTCGGCGGGCGCATCTTGTCGTCGGCGACATAGGCTCCGCCCTGCTGTGTCACCGACACTTTCTTCCGGTCACCGATGGCGCCGCGGCCGGTGCCGATCGCCGACTGCGTTTCGATCTCGGAGTACCGAAGCAGCTCGGCGCCGGTCTGCGCGTCGATGAAGATGCGGAAGACGCCCGTGTCGCTCGACTGCACACCGGTGTAGGCGAGGCGGCGGTCGCCGCTCTCGAGCGTCAAGACGGTCAACTGCGGCTGACGAAGCAGGAAGCCGCTGTCGCCGGTCAGGACACGCTGCGCATCGGACATCGACAGGCGCGGCTCGGTGGAGATCGTCAGCGGCGGGGACACGGCGCCGAAGATCGATTCGGCGACGCCGTCAGTCGAATCACGAACGACCTGAGCACCCCAGACCGGGACACCCTGGTGATACTGCTGAAGGCGTTCGACGACCCTGTCCGGCAACGACGGATCGCGCTCCGCACTCAGCACCTGGAGCTCTCCGGCACGCTCACGTGCCGTGACATAGCCGTCCCACGTGCGCAGGTCGGCCACCGACGTTGCCTTGATGAACACGGCCGGCGGCTGTTGCGCCAACCCGACTTCGAGGGAAACGAGAAATGCCCCGATGGCGATTGCGGCAGGAATGATGCGATTCATCTTCGCTCCTCAGGTGACCCGCACCCGCAGAGGTAAACGTCGAACACCTGAAAAATGAACGGACTGAACGCCTCTCCGGTTCGACAAACGCGATCGGCACAACTAGAATCCGGCGAATGACTTCCCAGGCGGCTGCCCGAACCCTCGACGCGTCTGAGACGATCCCCTGGTATCGCCAGGTCACGCGCGATCAATGGCGCGCGTTCTGGGCCGTTTTCCTCGGGTGGATCGTCGACTCGTTCGACTTCAACATCCTCGCGTTGATCGTGGTCGACATCATGAACAGCTTCAGCGTGGACCGCGCGCTTGGTGGTGCGCTCGGAACCGTCACGCTGATCATGCGGCTCATCGGGGGAACGGTTGCAGGCACCGCCGCCGACAAGTGGGGACGGAAGCTACCGCTGATGGTGTCGGTGCTCTGGTTCTCTCTTTTCGCGTTCTTGAGCGGGTTTGCGCCGACCTACGCGGTCCTGTTCGGTATCCGCGCGCTGTTCGGTCTCGGCATGGGCGGCGAGTGGGCGGCAGGCATGCCGCTCGTCCTCGAGCACTGGCCCGCCCGGCTGCGAGGTCTTGCCTCGGGACTATTGCTCGGCGGCTGGTATTGGGGATATCTCCTCGCCGCCGCGGTGTTTCACTTCATCTACCCGCGCTTCAGCGATACACCCGATCTCGGTTGGCGGGTCATGTTCTGGGTGTGCATCATTCCGGCGCTCTTCACGCTGTGGATTCGCGCGCGCGTCCCCGAAAGTCCGGTGTGGCTCGAGCGTCAGCGGCAGTTGAAAGAAAGTGGTGCCGCTAACGCCGGCCCGACGCTGTCGCTCGTACGGATCTTCCAGAATGATCTCCTCACCACGACGATCCAGACGACACTCGTCATCGGATCGTTCATGTGCATCTACTACTCGCTGAACTTCTGGTATCCGACCGTACTGCGCGACCGAGGGCTGACGAACCTCCTCCTGCCCTGTCTGGCTGCGTTCAACGCCGGTGCGATTCTCGGCACAGCGACGTGGGGACGGATATCGGAAGGACGGCTCGGCCGGCGTGGCGCGTTCACGGCAACACTGATCCTTGGCCCTGCATCTCTGCCCTTCTTTCTCTATGGCGGCACGACGCCGACGCTGATCCTCGGTGCAGCGACGATGGGATTCTTCGGAATGGGCGTGTGGGGTATGGCGCCCGCGTACACTGTCGAACGATTCCCGACCGAAGTCCGCGGCGTGGGTCCGGGGTTCTGCTACCACGCGGGATCGGCGATCGGTGCGTTGATGCCACTCATCCTCGGCGCCGCTCAGGACCGGGGCGTGTCCGCCGTCAACGGCATGAGCGCGGCGATGATTACGTCCGCGGTGCTCGGCGGCATCGCCGTCTGGAGCGGACCAGAAACACGCGGCCGGAAATTCGATGTCTGACGTCCACGAGGTCTATGCGGTGCGCTACGCGCACCACGATCGCAAGGCACACGAGAACTACATCGGCGGCGATCCCCACGACATCCTGCAGCCGCTCGCCTACTTCGTCTGGGTGATCAGGGGTGCCCACGGCACGTTCGTCATGGATACCGGCTTCGACCACGCGATGGCCGTGAAACGCGGGCGCGTGATCGTCAAGCCGGTGGCCGAAGGACTGCGCGCGATCGGCGTCAACCCCGACGAGGTGCAGGACGTCATCATCAGCCACCTGCATTACGACCACTGCGGCAACCACGATCTGTTTCCGCGCGCGCGGTATCACCTGCAGGATCGCGAGATGGCCTACAGCACCGGCCGCTGCATGTGTCACGCCCATCAACGCATCCCGTTTGAGGCCGACGATGTGATCGCGATGGTGCGGAAGGTGTTCACCGATCGCGTCGTCTTTCACGAGGGCAGCGAGACGCTCGTGCCCGGCGTCACGCTGCACCACATCGGTGGCCACTCGATGGGACTGCAGTCGGTGCGCGTGAAGACCGCACGCGGCCAGGTCGTGCTCGCCGCCGATGCCTCGCACCTCTACGCGCACATCGACGAGGGGCGCGTGTTCCCGATCACCTACAGTGTCGCGGAGACGCTCGAGGGCTATTCCACGTTGAAGAAGCTTGCCGACTCGCCGGCACACATCGTCCCTGGCCACGATCCGCAGGTGTTGACCCGCTATCCCGCGGCCGGTCCCGGCCTCGAGGATTGGATCGTCGATCTCGGACGTACGTACTGAGTGCTACGCCTTCACGGCCTCTGGAAAACTCGCGATCGCCGCGGTTTCGTCGTCGTAGGTGTCGAACACCGTCAGCAGACGGCAAATCGCGAGCAGGTCTTCGACCCGTTTCGTGAGGTTGACGAGCTTGATCTGCCCGCCCCGTTTCGCCACTGCCGAATACGACGACACCAGTTCACCGAGACCGTTGCTGTCGATGTAGACAACGTCGCCCAGATTCAGAAGGATGTAGTGATGACCCTGAAAGATCAGGCTGTTCACCTTGTCCTTCAACCTCCCGTCGTTCTCGCCGACCATGATGCGTCCGCTCAGATCGAGGACGACGACGGACCCGACCATTCGTTCCTGGATTTCCACGGGTCGCTCCCTTCATCAATCTCTAACGAGTCGACCGCCCACTCTGAACGGCGAGACGCTCTTTGAACGTTGAACCGGCCGGGCTTTGCTAAGATCCGCGTGATTTGACGGGGAACATGAGACGGCAGCTCTTCACGACGGCAGTCGCGCTGGCGATGACCGCTTCGATCAGCGCCCAAACCCGACCGGATCTCTCAGGACTCTGGCAGGGCGGCGGCCCGATCGGCGATATCGCGCAGGGACTCCCCAAGGGCGAGACGATTCCGTTGCTGCCCTCGGCGAAGAAGCTCATGGACGGCCTGCAATCGAAGGACGATCCGGAAGCGAACTGCCTGCCGACCGGCGTGCCGCGCATCGCGCCCTATCCATGGCGCATCGTGCAGACGCCGACGCAGATCTTCTTCCTGTTCGAAGGCAACATCCACAGCTACCGGCAGATCTTCATGGACGGCCGGCCGCATCCCAAGGACCTCGACCCGACGTGGTACGGACACTCGATCGGCCGTTGGGAAGGCAACACGCTCGTCGTCGACAGCGTGGGCTTCAACGACAAGTTCTGGTTCGACTTCAAGGGCCATCCGCACACGGAGCGCCTGCACGTCATCGAGCGTTATACCCGCACCACCCCGACGACGCTGGTCAATCGGATCACGATCGACGACCCCGGGGCGTACGCGCGCCCGTTCACGGTCACGTTCACCGCGGAGCTCTCACCGCCTGGAGACGAGCTGATTGAATACATCTGCCAGGAGAACAACGTCGACGTCCCGCACCTGCAGGGCCCGCCCTCGACGCCTGGCGATCCCGACCGTCCGCCCGGCGTCCTGAAGCCGCAGTAACGACGCAGGGGCCACGTGACTTGACTTCCATCCTTATATTCAGTAATTTCTGTATATACAGAAATTACTGAAATGACCGCAGCGACACACACATCACCTGCGGCGCGGCTCTCGCCGGTTCAACGGAAGTTCATCCTCCACTGGGGAGAGATGGGGACGAAATGGGGCGTCAATCGGACGGTGGCGCAGGTGCATGCGCTGCTGT
The DNA here is from genome assembly GCA_035263125.1 of Vicinamibacterales bacterium. GTDB lineage: Bacteria > Acidobacteriota > Vicinamibacteria > Vicinamibacterales > UBA2999 > Gp6-AA40. The sequence continues at coordinate 11,203 of DATFRP010000334.1, read as the reverse complement.
TCATCTCGCCTCAGCCCCTGAACGCCGACGACATCGTCGGCGCGCTGGAAGTCGCGCGCTCCAACGTCAGCACCAGCCTGAAGGAACTTCAAAGCTGGGGCATCGTCCGACTCGTGCACGTGCACGGGGACAAGCGCGATCATTTCGAAAGCATGAAAGACGTGTGGGAGATGTTCCGTGTCGTCATGGACGAGCGCAAGAAGCGCGAGTTCGATCCCACGATGCACATGCTCCACGAGTGCATCCTCGAGGCGGAGAAGGACAAAGCGACCGACGAGTACACCGAAGCGCGATTGCGCGATCTCTGCAGATTCTTCGAGACGACCACCGCGCTGTACACCCAGACCCGGCGATGGACGCCGGCGGCGATCGTCAAGTTCATGAAAGCCGGCGACAAGGTGCTGAAAGCGTTGGGCCTCGGCAACTGAGAGGACTGGAGGCTGTTGTGCGCGCTGACGATGCTCGAATCGCGGCGACCATCTACTACGACGGCGACTGCAGGCTCTGCGCCGGGACAGCGCGAAGGCTCGAGCAAGTGCTGAGTCGACGTCACCTCGCCCTGAGGCCGCTGCAGACAACGGGCGCTGCCACCATCCTCGGTGTCAGCGAAGAGCAACTACTCGAGGAAGTGCGGCTGCACCTCGACGACGGTTCGGTTCTCGGCGGCGCGAACGCGGTGGTCGAGATCGCACGACGAATCTGGTGGGCCTGGCCGCTCTGGGCGATGAGCAGGGCCCCCGGCGTGATGCCGCGGCTCCATCACCTGTATCGATGGGTGGCGAGGAATCGCTACTGTCTCAGCGGAGCGTGCCGCCAGCCCCTGCTGGCCGCCAGTCAGCCACGCGGGCTGAAGTAACGGACAGCCGCCTCACGCGACGGCTCGATCGCCAGATGCGCGATTGAGCCGGCGAGATCGAACGTGGTCCTGAGCGCCGGAGAGAGCCCGCATACCACCAGCTCGCCGCGCGAGGACCGCACTCGCTTCGCAGCGGCTTCGAGCGTTCGCAAGCCCTCGCTGTTGATGTAGTCGACCGCCGAAAAATCGACGATGAGACCGCGTCGTACTCCGGAGGCGACGCTGGCCAGCCGTGCGGCGAAGTCGGCAACCGTCTGGCTGAACACCCGTCCTTCGACGGTCAACACCACCATCTGCCCGAGATCTTCTTCGGTGATGCACAGGTACCAGACGACATCGTCTTGGCCGCTCACGGGGTGGGATTCCCCAGGGGATCGCCTGTCGATCGCCGCAGAAGTCTGGCGGTCGGCAGACTATTCAATCCGTGAGGTTCCTTGATTTCTGTCAGGAGTAGGACCGGGGAACGGTGGGATAAGCTTACCAACTTTCGGGGCGGTGCCGTGTATTTGATGGACGATGCCGACGACGCGAAGGCTGTTGCGCGATGCCTGGAAGGTGAAGGTGACGCGTACGAGGCCATCGTCGTCCGTTACCAGCGAGGCTTGTTCAACGTTGCCCTCAGGATGCTCGGTAACTACGAGGATGCCCGGGACGCGACGCAGACAGCTTTCGTCAAGGCATACGAGCATCTCGACAGCTTCGATTCCGGACAGCGGTTCTTCAACTGGCTGTATCGGATTCTGAAGAACGAGTGTTTGAACGTCCTTCGGGCACGGCGGCCGGAGTCGTCGGTATCACTGGATCTTCCTGCTGGTCGAGGGGCAGACCCAGTCGAAGTGAGAGAGCGTCAGCAGGCGATCCAGACGGCGTTGCTGAACCTCTCGATGGAATACCGGGAAGTCGTGGTGCTTCGTCACTTCACGGAGCTCTCGTATGACGAGATCGCCTCGACTCTCGGTATTCCGCCCGCGAAAGTGAAATCGCGGTTGTATACGGCTCGACAACAGCTGGGCGACCTGCTGGTCGACTGGCGAGTGACACGATGACCAATATCGACGACCCATGGCCTGACGGCGACGACGCAAGTCGGATGCTGAAGGAACTGCCCGACGTTGATCCCCCCTCGACGATAGTGGGGACGGTCATGTCGACGATTGCCAATCGCGCACGAGGGCAGGCCACCCCCCAGACCGTCTTCGTGCTGAGGGGCAGGACCATGGCCAGGAGAATGCTCTGGATTGTGGCGGCCGCAGCGGCCGTCGCACTGGCTGCGTTGCGATTACCGGGATACCCACCGGTGGACAAGGGCACCGAAGCGACCATCGGCGCGGCACAGCGGTATCAGGCCGCGCCAATCTCGAGTGCTGACGTCAAAGCCCAGGACGGCGAGCTTCAGGCCTTCCTTCACAGCGACGTATTTCGCCAACTGGCCGCAGACCAGGTCGCGCAGCAGGCGCTGAAGAACAAGGACTTTCAGCGGGCGCTGGCCGACGCGTCGGTTCGCGCGGCGCTCGCGTCGCCCGACGTGCGGGCAGCCATCGTCGACTCTGCTCGCAATGCGAACGCGGATGCGCGAATCGGCGCAGCGGCTGGCGTGCGCGCCGATGCTGCGAGGAACGCCAGGCTCGACGCGGTCCTGCAATCGAGCGCGGCGCTGCGCGCGGCGCTCGCAGCGCCTGGTGTGGCGCAGGCGATCGCGAGCGCGTCGCTTGGAGCGGCCCTCGCCCGACCGGACATGGCGCTCGCACTTTCACACGATGCGGCAGTGAACGCGGTGCTCGGCGCCTCGGGCGCCGCACTCGATGCCGCGGTGGCACCGAATCCAGCCGCGAACGCCGCGAAGCACGCCGCGCCGAACGCACACTGAGAAATCCCCTGGCTTCCCTCCCACGCTTTGAAGCCTGGTCCGGGAGCGTGACGCACTGAGGTCACGCTCCCGTCGTCTGGTTTGTCTCACCTGAGATACCTTCACCGCATGCCACGCGAGGCGATGAACTCGCTGAAGGTGCTGCGGTGACGGCGACGATCGCCAAGGCGCTCGTCGCTGTGCTCCCGGTCCTGCTCTTCCTCGGCGTGCTCGTGCTGATGGACAGCTTCAAGCTTGCCCGTCCGCGAGCGATTGCGACGGCCATCGCGTGGGGCATCGTGTCAGCGCTGCTGGCATACGCCGCCCAGGTGCTCCTCACTTCCATACTGCCCCTGCCTCCGGTGTGGAACAGCGGCATCATCGGACCACTCACGGAAGAAGTCCTGAAGGCCGCGTTCATCGCGCATCTGATCCTGCGACGACGAATCGGCTTCCCGGTCGACGCGGCGCAGCTCGGATTCGCAGTCGGTACCGGGTTCGCGCTGATCGAGAACCTTCAGTATCTGCGCGTGCTGTCAGACGCCAGCTTCGTCCTGTGGTACGTGCGTGGACTCGGGACGGCGATGTTGCATGGCGCGACGACTGCGGTGTTCGCCATGTTGTCTCACACGGCCGCCGAGCGGCATCGCGACCGTCGCGTCGTGATCTTCATGCCCGGGCTGATTGCGGCGCTCGCGATCCACGGCGCGTTCAATCTGGTTCCGGTCTCGCGTCTGGCGACAACAGCAGTTCTTCTGCTTGCCCTGCCACTGGTCATGTTGTGGGTCTTTGCTCGCAGCGAGCGGGCAACACGCGAATGGGTGGGCGCGGGGCTGGACCTCGATTTCATGCTGCATGAAGTGTTCTCATCGGACACGCTCGGCCGCACGAGATTCAGTACCTACCTGCAGGAGTTGCGTCAGCGTTTCCCGGGCCCCGTCGTCGCTGACATGTTGTGCCTGCTTCGCGTCGAGCTGGAACTCTCGATTCAGGCAAAGACGGTTCTGCTCGCGCGCGATGCCGGCGTGAACATGCCGGTGCACCCCGACGCGCACAGCGCGGTGGCGGAGATCCGTTATCTGCGATCGTCGATCGGACCGACCGGACTGCTCGCCCTGCGTCCGATCCACGTGACATCACATCGCGACGACTGGCACCGCTATGTCTTGCTCGGAAGCGACTCGACACAAAGTCGCTGGAGCCGGTTCCTGCCGGCGTGGAGAAAACGAGAGGGTTGAGCGCCGCCGCTCATGCGGCGTCGAGGCCGGTTGGCGGCTACGCACTCATCGTGTAGAAGAACTCCATCATGCGATCGACTGCCTGCCGCGCGGTCGCGGCAGAACGGAAGACCTGCATCACGGAGAAATGATCGTTCTGAATCGTCAGCAGCCAGCCCCTTTCAGTCGGAGCAATGCTGTAACGGGGGGGAGCTTGCGGGGCAGACGTACTCATGCCTTGCGGCAGAGCAAGTCCCATGCCCCGTACTGAGCCGGCGATTCGTTCGTATTGCTGAGTATTTCTGCCGACCCGCGTGCAATTGCGTCACAGAGCCGACGGCCGGATTTCGAATCTGTCGTTGACGTGCGGGCTTCCGCCTACGCCAAAGGCTTCGGCGCGACCGCGCTACGGCGTATGTCTCCTCCATCGAGCACGCGCGTCCTCGTGAAAATTTCGACCCGCCATATCAATGATCGTCACGACCGGAAACGCTTCGACGTCGAGCGCGTAAAGCGCTTCGGGGCCCAGTTCCTCAAATGCGATCACGGTCGCCGCGGTGATGTGCTTGGCCAGCAGTGCGCCGAGTCCGCCGATTGCCGCAAAGTAGACGACACCGTGCGCGGTGAAAGGAGCCATCTCGTCACCGTGAAGCTCGCCCTTGCCGATCACGGCGCGCACACCCGCAGCAAAGAGCGTCGGGAAGTACCTCGCCATGCGCGCCGTCGTCGTTGGACCTGCCGATCCGATGATCTGATCGGGTTTGGCCGGTGACGGCCCGACCGCGTAGAGAATCTGACCATCGAGCCACACAGGCAGACGATCGCCGGAGTCGATGGCGCGCGCGAGTCGGGCTGCGCTCGCGTCGCGGAGCGTGAGCAGCCGGCCGGTCACTTCGACGGCGTCGCCCGCTCGCAGATGGGTCATCGACGGTGTGCCGCTGCGCGCGTCGAGCTTCGCGATGTCGGTCATCAACGCAGCGCCGCCAGCGCTTTCAGGAGCATCCCTGTTCCCATCGTCTTGACAGTACCTGGTGCGATCGCAAACACCTGCATGCGGCCTCCTCGCGTCACAATGCGATCGTCGCGCGCCGCGTCGAATGGCAGTTGAGGTTCACGGCAACTGGCAGCCCCGCGATGTGCGTCGGCGCCACTTCGACGTTCACCGCAAGTGCAGTCACGACCCCTCCGAGTCCCTGCGCGCCGATGCCGAGCGCGTTGACACGGTCAAGGAGATCGGCTTCGAGCTCGCGTATGTCCGGGCGCGGATGGCGGAGTGTGATGGGTCGCAGCGCTGCCCGCTTCGCCAGCAGCGCGGCCGTCTCGAACGTACCGCCGACACCGACGCCGACGATCAACGGCGGACAGGCGTTCGCACCCGCACGATCGACTGTCTCGACCACGACATCGCGGACGCCGGCGACGCCATCAGCGGGCACCAGCATCCGAAGCGCGCTCATGTTCTCGCCGCCAAATCCCTTCGAGGCCACCGTGAGTTGCACGCCATCGCCGGCGACGAGCTCGATATGGATGACACCAGGCGCCTGCTCGCCCGCCATCTTGAGGAGGCGCGTCGGATCGCCGGTCACCGACTGTCGCAAGTACCCACGGCTTGTGCCCTGGCGGATGCCTTCGAAGATCGCCTCGTGCAACGACCCTCCGACGAAGTGCACGTCCTGCCCGACTTCGAGGAGCACCACCGTCATGCCGCTGTCCTGACAGACCGGCACCTGGTCGATCGCGGCGACTTCATAGTTGCGGACGATCTGCTCGAGCGTGCGCCGCGCCAGCGGCGACTCCTCGCGCACGACTGCGGCTCGCAGCGCGTCGAGCACATCAGGCGGGATGTTGTAGTTGACGTCGACGAGCAGATGCGAGAGGGCGTCGCGAACCGCGCCGACGTCGAGATCGCGAACTGAACTCACACAACAAGCATATCCGCGCCCCACCGGTCCCGAAGGGACCGGCCCAACCGCCGGAGTGAAGCGGAGGCGGCCCCACCCGCCCTACCTGCTTACGACCGTCTTGGCTCCGGAATGCGGGCCCTGACCCCGGGTGGCACGTGACCACGCTTGTACACCATGAAGGTGCGGAAGAACTCGATCACGATGAGACCATCCTGCTTGAAGCCGGTCGTCTTCACGCGGACGATGCCGACGTTCGGACGCGATTTCGACTCGCGCTTCTCCAGCACCTCGCTGCGCGAGTACACGGTGTCGCCTTCGAAGAGCGGGTTGGGCAGCCGCACTTCATCCCATCCGAGATTGGCCATCACGTTGAGCGACAGATCGATCGTCGATTGACCGGTGACGAGCGCGAGCGTGAACGTCGAGTCGACGAGTGGCTTGCCGAACTCAGTCTGCGCGGCGTAGTGATGGTCGAAGTGAATAGGGTTCACGTTCTGACTGAGGAGCGTGAACCAGCTGTTGTCGACCGGCAGCACCGTACGCCCGAGGGGATGTTGATACACGTCGCCCACTTCGAAGTCCTCGTACACGCGCCCGGTCCAGCCCTCTTTGATCGCCATCGTCTCTAATCGTAGTGTCCGCCTTCAGGCGGACCTGTCCACGGTCCGGCGCTGAAGCCGGACACTACTTTTGTTTCTCCGCGGCGCGGGCGCCGCTCAGGATGTTGCGCATCGCGTAGTTGCCTTCATGGCACGCGTACTCGAACACGTCGGGCTGCGACGACGTCTTCAGGTTGAGCATCGCCGTCCATGGCCTCGAGAACGTACTCGGGTCGCTGACGGTCACCTCGTAGCGGACAGTCTTCGCATCCACGCGGCGGAAGCGCTCGATGAGATGCAGCCCACCGCCGGCGCCGCGATAATTCACCAGATTCGTCGGGAAGTTGGTCACCTCGACGACCAGCGTGTCGCCTTCCCAGTGACCACGTGAATCGCCGAAGTACTGGCGGATCGTCGACGACAGCTGCGGCCGGTTGTCGAGTGGAATGACCCGCGCGTCGTGAATCATCTCGTAGCGGATGGCGACGAACCCGGGACCCTGCACGATCTGCGACGTGTTGTTGTAGATCGTGGGGAAGATCACGTGCGGCAGGCCGCGCGTGATGCAGCGATCGTAGAGGTCGAGTGCCTGCGGTCCGTCGTAGGGACGATTGCCGCTGGTGCGCGCGTTCACGGCAACGGCGTTGCGCTTGCGCGCCTCGTCGCTGACGTACGGGATGCGCCCGTCGGGTGGATCGATGATGATCGACGTGCGTCGCGACGGTTTGCCGCGCTCGAGCCAGTGGGCCGGTGGACCGGTACCGTCGCCGCCCCGGCCGCCGGTCCGCGGCGCGACGAATTCTTCCGCATCGGCCTCGGCCTGGCGCACCGCCTGCGTTTGTCGATCGGCGAATTCCTTGTCGCTCACCGCATCGCGGCCGGCGAACTGCTCGGGCCTCTCGAACGGCACACCCAATTCATCATCGGTCGTGAAGAGGCCTTGAATGTCGGGATCGCCCCACGGCGTTCGCAGCGTCGCCGAGGTGGAGGCCGCGCCACTCTGGGCGGCGGCTCTCACGCCGAACATCACCATGACAGCAAGCAGCGCACAACCGGAGACGAGGGCGAAACGGCGACTGGTCATATGACTTCGCTCCTTCGGTGGCCGTGCGCATACCATACAACATCATGACGGTCCGGCATCTCTGAATGGGTCGCGCACTCGACGGCAAACGCGCGCTCGTCACCGGGTCAGTACGCGGACTCGGATTGGCTGCCGCACATCGGCTCGCCGACGCGGGCTGTCACATCGTCTTCAACGGCATCGATGATCCGCGCGAAGTCCAACCCATCCGCGACGACGTGGAACGTCTCCACCAGGTGAGGACCGTGTACTGCAGGGCCGATCTGCGACGTCCTTCTGAGATCGAGGTGATGGTCGCCGCGGCGAACGACGCACTCGGCTCGATCGACATCCTGATCAACAACGCGGTGGTTCGACACACGGCTCCCGTAGAGGCGTTCGATACCGCAGCATGGGACGAAGCGCTCGCGGTCAATGTCTCCGCCGCCTTTCACACGATCCGGCTCGTCGTCGGCGGCATGAAGCAGCGGCAGTGGGGGCGAATCATCAACGTGTCGTCGATCTATGGGCTGCGGGGGGCACCCAATCGCGTCGGCTACGTGACGAGCAAGACCGCGCTCATCGGCATGACGCGCGCCGTCGCATTGGAGACTGTCGCTCACGGCATCACGTGCAATGCGGTGTGCCCGGGGACCACAGAAACGCCCGTGCACGATGAGACGATTCGCACGACGATGTCCGCAGCGGGACTCTCGCGTGCCGACGCGGAACAGCGGTTCCTCGTCGGCAAGCAACCTACAGGTCGCTTCATCGGTGCGGACAACGTCGCGCAGCTGATCGCGTTTCTCTGCCGTCCCGAAGGTGCAGACATCACAGGTGCCGTGCTGCCCATCGACGGAGGTTGGAGCGCCGGCTAGACGATCTGTTTGCGACGCCACGATGCGACCGTCGCCTCGTCGATCCCGAGCTCCCCGAGAATCGCGTCGGTGTGCTCACCCAGCGATGGAATCCTTCCCATTCGCGGCTCGACGTCAGCGAATCCAAACGGAGGCACGAGCGCGCGAATCGTCCCGGCCGGTGAGTCGACCTCGCGCCAGCGATCGCGCGACGACAATTGAGGATGCTCGAGGAACTCGCCGACACTATTCATACGCGCGTTGGCGATCTGGGCGCCATCCAGACGCGCGATGATCTCGGCCGCGGAGTGCCGCGCGAACGATCTCGTGATCGCCGCATCGAGCTCAGCGCGATTCTCCACTCGACGAGCGTTCGAGCCGAACCGCGCGTCTGTCAGCAGATCGATCCGCTCGAGGACATCCGTGCAGAAACGCGCCCACTCACGTTCGTTCTGCAGGCCGATGAACACCACCTTGCCATCACCCGCCGCGTAGGGCCCATACGGCGCGATCGCCGGATGCGCGGCGCCGCTGCGTTGTGGCGGCGTTCCGGTGTACATCGCGTAGTACGCGGGATACCCCATCCACTCCGCCACGGCGTCGAACATCGACACATCGATGGCGGCGCCGTCACTGGTCGTGGCCCGACGCAGGAGCGCGGCGAGGATCGATGAGAACGCGTACATCCCTGCCGCGATGTCGGCGATTGAGATGCCGACCTTCGAAGGCGTGTCGGCCGTGCCCGTGATCGACACGAGCCCGGCTTCGCTCTGCACGAGGAGGTCGTACGCCTTCTTGTCGCGATGCGGCCCGGTGGTGCCGTATCCGGAGATCTCGCACACGACCAGTCGTGGATGCGAGGCGCGGAGCGCCGGCGTCCCGAATCCCAGGCGCGCCATCGCGCCTGGCGCGAGGTTGTGCAGGAACACATCGGCGCGCGACACCAGCGACCGCAGCACACCAACCGCTTCCGGGCGCTTCAGGTCGAGCGTCAGCGATTCCTTGGAACGGTTGATCCAGACGAAGTGGCTGGCCAGACCCTTGACGGTGGCGTCGTAGGATCTCGCGAAGTCGCCGACGCCGGGCCGCTCGATCTTGATGACGCGCGCACCGAGGTCGGCGAGCTGACGGCTCGCGAAGGGCGCCGCGACCGCCTGTTCGACAGCGACCACGAGCATGCCCTCGAGGGGCAGGCTCACGGGGCCCCGATGAGACGGCGACGCTCGAGGATCGTCTGCGCCATACGGACGTTGGCGGCATCGATCATCCGCCCGTCGTGCGTGACTGCACCCTGGCCGCTCGCCAGCGCCGTCTCGTACGCCTGCACGATCGCTTCGGCCTTGGCGATTTCCTCGGTCGACGGGGCGAACACCCCGTTCACCGTCGCGAGCTGTGCCGGGTGAATGCACTGCTTGCCGTCGAACCCCATCGCTCGTGCGATGCGGCAGGCGCGTTCGAGACCGGCAGCATCCTTGTAACCCGCGTACGGGCCGTCCATGCAGCGAAGTCCGTTCACGCGCGCGGCCGCGACGATGGTGTGCATCACCGCGTGCCAGCGGTGGCCGGGATAGAGGGCGTCGTTCTCGTCGAATTCACCAATTGCGGCCGAGGGCATGCGCATCGAGGCGGCGTAGTCACCGGCACCGAACACCAGGCCCTCGAGCCGCGCCGACGCGCTGGCGATTTCACGGCAGTGAAGGAACCCGCTTGCCGTCTCGATCTGGGCTTCGATCCCGATCCGGCGCGAGAGACCGACGTTCGCCTCAATCTGATTCAGAAGCGTATCGACGAACTCGACGTCGCGCGGCGAGCCAACCTTCGGCACCATGATGACGTCGATGCGATCGCCTGCAGCTTCGACCACTTCAATGAGATCGCGATACGCGAATTGCGTATCGAGCCCGTTGATGCGCACGACGCGGGCACGTCGGCCGAAGTTCAGATCCTTCAACGCGCGCACGATGTTCGCGCGGCTGCCTGGCTTCTCCTCGGGCACGACCGCGTCTTCGAGATCGAGGCAGACGAGATCGGCCTCGCTCGCGGCCGCCTTCTGAATCATCGCCGGCTTGGATGCCGGCACGAACAAGAGGCTGCGCGACAGTCTTGTAATGGGGTCGGGAGTCATTTAATGCCGACACTCTCGCACGAAGAAAACGTCGTCGCAAACCGTCGGCATTAAATGACTCCCGACCCCATTACGGAACGCGTAATGACTCCCGACCCCATTTAGAACGACCTGGGCATGCCGAGCACGTGCTCGCCGATGTACGAGAGGATCAAGTTCGTCGAGATCGGCGCCACCTGATACAGCCTCGTTTCCCTGAACTTGCGCTCGACATCGTACTCCGCCGCAAAGCCAAAGCCGCCATGTGTCTGGAGGCAGACGTTGGCCGCCTCCCACGACGCGTCGGCCGCCAGCAGCTTTGCCATGTTGGCCTCTGCGCCCGCAGGTTTTCCAGCGTCGAAGAGCCGCGCCGCCTCGTAGCGCATCAAATCCGCGGCCCGCACGTTCGCGTACGCGCGGGCGATCGGAAACTGAACGCCCTGATTCTTCCCGATCGGACGATCGAACACGACCCGCTCAGCCGCATACGAACGCGCTCGATCGATGAACCAGTACCCGTCACCGATGCACTCGGCGGCGATGAGAATGCGTTCGGCATTCATGCCGTCGAGGATGTAGCGGAACCCCTGGCCTTCGGCGCCCACGAGACTGTCGGCCGGCACCTCGAAATCCTCGAAGAAGACCTCGTTCGTCTCGTGGTTGACCATGTTGCGAATCGGACGCACGGTCATGCCGCGCTGCTCCGCTCCGCGCAGGTCGACGAGGAACATCGAGAGCCCTTCGGTCTTCTTCGTAA
>DATFRP010000333.1:0-2463 GCA_035263125.1 Vicinamibacterales bacterium | reverse complement strand
TGTTCGCCGGCGATCCGAGCACCCGCGCGATACTGAAGCTCGAGGAAACGCGGCTCGGCACCATCGCGAAGGCGCTACGCGACGTCGGCTTGGACGTCGAGGCTGCGATCTACGCCGACGAGGTCGCCGACGAGGTGCGCGAGCAATTACTGGGGGTCGACGGTGTGCTCGTCTGGGTCGATCCGGTCCGCGAGGATGGCAACCGCGCGAAGCTCGATCGGATTCTACGTGATGTGGCAAGCCACGGTGTGTTCGTAAGCTCGCATCCGGACGTGATTCTGAAGATGGGCACGAAGGAAGTGCTCTATCGGACGCGCAGCATGAGCTGGGGCACCGACACACGGCTTTATATGACGTTGGAGCAATTTCAGCGCGAGTTGCCGCAGTGCCTCGCCGAAGGCAAGCCGCGTGTGCTGAAGCAACACCGCGGCAACGACGGCATCGGTGTTTGGAAGGTGGAAGCGGTCGATCCGCGTGCACCCATGGCGCGGGTCCGCGTATGCCACGCGGTGCGCGGCAGCCAGGAATCCGAAGAGTCGTTGGATGAGTTCGTCGCGCGCTGCGCACAGTATTTCCAGGGCGACGGCCGTATCATCGACCAGGTTTATCAGCCGCGGCTCACCGACGGGATCGTGCGTTGCTACCTGGTGCGCGATCGGGTGGCGGGCTTTGGCGAGCAGCTCATCAATGCGTTGTATCCGGTGGCGCCCGGTGCCGTCCGGTCTGATGCGCCGCAGCCCGGGCCGCGGCTTTATTACCCGCCGACGCGGCCCGACTTCCAGAAGCTGAAGAACCGGCTCGAGTGTGAGTGGCTGCCCGAGATGTGTCGCGTGCTGTCGATCGATCCCGCAGAGCTTCCGGTCATTTGGGATGCTGACTTCATGTATGGGGCGAAGGACGCGGCTGGCGAGGATACCCACGTGCTCTGCGAGATCAACATCAGCGAGGTCTATCCATTCCCGGACGAGGCGCTCATCCCGCTCGCCGAGGAAACATTGCGGCGTGTTCACGCCCGTCGGTTGTCACGGTGAGTTTGCCCTGCCTCGGGTGTGTCACCGGCGTCCGGGGCGCGACGAATCCTGGCTCCGGCGGCAGCACGCGCGGCAGCCGCAGTGAACTTGCCTCGTCACCTCCGTCTGGTAAGTGTCGCGTCCCCCGTCGTCTCGTCGACGACCACCCGCACTGTGAGCGGCGTCAGTCGTCCTCGAGCAGCCGCCGGTCCCTGGGTACCCGGAACCTCGACGTAGTGTAGGGCGAGTTCGAACACCGTGATCGGCGGCGCGACGGACTCGCGCTGTCGCGCCCGGCCGTCGACGAGGTAAGTCGACGGTGGTTCACCCGCCTTGCCCCACTCCACGAAGCCGCGCGCGTCCCCGTCGCTACCCGCGAACTCGACCACCAGCGCGGCACGACGCGCCTGGACGTCGGCTTCCGACGCGTCGGAGAATCTGAGCTCGTACGCGCGCACTCGAAGCGGCGCCGCCCTCGCGGCGACGTCGGTGGCCTGGACGAGCCGGCCACTCACCGTCGGATGGTCGATCGTCCCGGGGCGTTCACACCCCACGATGGCGAATGCCAGCGCCGCGGTCGCCGCACCACGGCGGCAAGAACTCGGCAGTGAAGACAGCATGATTCGGTTCTCCTTCTTCCCATGGCCATAGAGCTTTACGGGGCTTCCAATCGCCTTCCAGGCTGAGTGGCCGCTTCTTCGGCTCACTGCCGTGATGCCGCGGATGGTGACGGATACGTAAGGGCGCCGGGGCGAGGGCCCCGGCGCCGGCTCACGACTCTAGTCGTCATCGTCGTCGTCGTCAGCGCCTCCTCGGCTGGGGACCGTGCCGTCCGCCTTGACGTACATCGTCATCTTTTGGCCGTCTTTTGCGATCTTCACCGCGTAGGCGGCCTCGCCACGCTCCGTGGCCTGCGAGATGCCGGTCACCTGGCCACCGGCGCTCTCGCGCTCGATCGTCGCCTTCACCGGGAGCGGGACCTGATCCAACGACACTTTCTCGTCGCGCTGCTCGGGAGCTCCTTTCGCCTCGTCGTCCGCCCACACACCGTTGAGCAGGCCAGCCGAGGGGATCAGCCCGCTCAATGCGCTTGCCGTGACCACGAGAGCGGCGACCACGATTGTTGCGGCGATACGCTTCATGACGTCGACCTCCTTCGTGAGAGTTGCGCTCATGGCTGTGATCATGAAGGGTGCCGGCGAAGATGCCACTGAAGAGTTCCTGACATTCGTGTCATATGCGACGAGGGAGCCGCGCTGAAGGGACCAGTTCTTGGCGGTTGGTCGCTCCTCCCAGAATCTAGTCCACTGGCCGGTGAAATTCGATCTGGCGACGGCCCAAGGCACTGCCGCCGCCGGCGCGAAATTTCGGCCGCGGGACGTCCGCTAAGCCGCTGAGCAGCCGCTGGTTGTTGTAGTCGTCTTGCAACGTCTGGAGCGTGCGCTGCAGATCG
>DATFRP010000332.1:0-3143 GCA_035263125.1 Vicinamibacterales bacterium | reverse complement strand
CGAGGCCGGGAGCTCGTTGTGTCGCGGCCGCCGGACGCGCGCTAGAATCGCCATGGTATGCGGCAGGTCGTGTGCGGCGTCGCCCTGCTCCTCTGCTGGACGAGTCTCGCGTATCCTGGCCAGCACGTGTTTCAGGGCCGTCTGCTCGAAGACGCTCTTCGTGTGCTGCAGCGTGCGGGCCTTCCGCTGGTCTTCAGCTCCGAGATCGTGACGCCGAGCATGCGCGTCGCCGCCGAACCACGCGGGACGACCCCGAGACGGCAGCTCGATCAACTGCTCGAACCACACGGCCTGAAGGCCAAAGCAGGCCCCGGTGGAGTGATTCTCATCGTTCGCGAAGACACATCGCGGGTCGCTCGCAGCACGCCACGCCTTCCCGCGTCCGAGGTTCGAAAAGGGGCCGCTGATGCGACCGCGACTGGCGATCGGCCCGTTGCCTACACAGATTCAGTCACGGTGCTCGGGTGGGGGCGCGATCGAGTGGACCGCGGTGTCTCCGGGACGACGCTCGATACCAACGCTCTACAGTCGGGCACGAGCATCCTTCAGGGCGATGCCCTCGATGCGGTACATGCGATGCCGCGGGTGACGGCGGTCGATGACATTCGTAGCGAGTTCTCGGTGCGAGGAAGTCCGTATCGTCAAATCGGCGTCGTGATTGACGGCGTGGCGACGCGCTGGCTGCAGCACGCCGTCTACGGCCGATACGATGCAGGCTCTCTCTCCATGTTCGGAGGCGACGTGATCGACAGGGCGACCCTTCAGGCCGGCGCCTATCCGCGGCGGCACGGCGACGTGCTGGGCGCACAGCTCGAGTTGAGCGTGAAGGAAGGATCGCGCCAGTCGACGCGGTTCGGCGGCATCGTCGGGGGCACGAGTGCCGCGTTCATCGGTGAGGGCCCAATTGGGGACGAGGCGCGCGGCTCGTGGATCGCGGGCGTGCGCAACAGCTTTCGCTCGTGGCCGGTTGATCGCGTGTCGCCAAACGATGTCGGCTTCGCCTTCGCGGATGCGCACACCAAGCTGGTGTACGACGTCTCGCCGACGCAACAGATCAGTGTCACCACACTCGCCGGCCGATCGACGGTGGACCCGGCTGACGAGCCGCTGGTGAGTCCGTTCGGCGAGGGGACGACTGAGGCTGCGCTTCTCAATATCGGGTGGCAATCCACGCTCGGTTCGCACACGGTCATCCGCCAGCGGGTGTCTCTTGTCGGGCAGGATCTCTGGAGCCGGGCGGCGACGGGACAACTCGAGGGGCGCAACACGAATCGCGCGCTGCAGTATCAAGGCGAGGTTCTTCATGCGATGGCCGGCGGTCTGTTCGAAGCCGGCACAGAGATCTCGAGGCTGTCTGGAACGCGCGACATCGAAGCGAGCGCTCCCGCCGCGTGGATGGGTGCGTATGGCGCAACGTGGGCGAACCACTCCGCATACGTGAACTTCGCCCGTGCCTTCGGTCGAAGCCTGTCGTTCGAGGTTGGCGGGCGCGCTGGTGACTCGACGCTCGTGCATGAGGGCGCGTTCACGCCGTGGACCGTCGGGGCGTGGCGGGTCAACTCCGCGTGGACCATCACAGCGTCGATCGGCGCGTCGCGCCAATTCCCCGATCTCGAGATGGTGGCAGGCCCGGCCGGCTCGACGAATCTCACGCCGGAACGCGCCACGCATGTCGACGTCGGCGTCGAGCACCATCTCTCGAACGGCGTGAAATGGCAGGCGACGTTCTTCAACCGTGTCGAGCACGATGGGGTGAGAGTACCGGACCTTCAGCCGAGGCTCGGGCAGGACGGACTGATCGACCCGCCGGGTCGCTATCTGAACGTCCTTCACGGCCAGTCGCAAGGGATCGACCTGCTGCTCGCCCGGGAACGCAACAACGGTGTCTCAGGGTGGATGTCGTACACCGCGGCGCGGACACAGGAGACTGACACGAGCACGTACGAGACGTTCTCGGGCGACTTCGACCAGCGTCACGCGTTCAACGCGGCTGGTCTCTTACACATCCGTGAACGATCGAGCGTCGGCATCGTGTTTCGAGCGGCGTCAGGCATCCCAATCCCTGGATACTTCGACCTGCGCGAGGGACACCTTGTCGTGGGCGGACAGCACAACACGGTTCGGTTGCCATTGTACGCGCGCTTGGACGCACGCGTGCAGCGGACGTTTTCCTCGTCGCGTCACCGCGTAACGCTGTTTGGCGAGGTGCTGAATGCCCTGAACCGGCGCAACGAGGGAGTCGCGATCGGAACCATTCAGCCGGTTACGTTTGAAGCCGTCGGATACACGCGGACGCTCATGTCCCGGCGCGCGTCGGTTGGACTCGAATTCGACATGGCACGGTGACGCCTGAGCATCGAGGTGAATTGACAAATGACGAGTAGACTCAAGACTCACAACATGAAGAAGCTGCTGTGTGTTCTCGTCGTATCGATCGTCACGCCCCTGGTAGCGCAGTCGTCGATGCCCTATCAGGTCGCGCGTGTATTCCCCCTCGGGGGCGATGGAAGCTGGGACTACATCGTCCCGGATGCATCAAACCATCGGCTGTTCATCGGCCGACAGAATCGTGTGATGGTCGTCGACGAAAACGACGGCACGCTGCTCGGCGAGGTCATGGGGATCCAAGGCGCGCACGGAACGGCGGTCGTCAACGACGCGGGGCGCGGCTTCGCCACGTCGGGCAACGATCAATCAGTGGTGATGTTCGACCTCAAGACGTTCAAGGTGCTGAGTCGCATCCCGGCCGCCGAGGATGCTGACGCCATCATCTACGACAGCGCGTCCAGGCGTGTGTTCACGTTCAACGGCGACGCGCATTCCTCGACGGTCATTGATCCGACTGCTGGGAAGCTGGTCACCAACATTCCACTCGGCGGCAAGCCTGAGTACGGCGCGTCCTCGGGCGACGGCAAGGTCTACGCAAATCTCACCGACACGAGCGAGGTCGTGGAGATCGATGCCCGTACCGCGATCGTGACTCGACGATGGGCCACGGCGCCGTGCAAGCAGCCGGTGGCAATGGCCATCGATACCGCTCATCATCGATTGTTCAGCGGCTGCCGCAGCGGGGTGTTGGCAGTGTCGGACTACCAGGGCGGAACAATCGTCGCGTCAGTACCGATCGGCATGGGTGTCGATGG
>DATFRP010000331.1:0-9109 GCA_035263125.1 Vicinamibacterales bacterium | reverse complement strand
CGATGCCAACGAGGTGGTCGTGCGTCTCGATCAGCCGATGGCGGCCGCCACGCAGCACCTCGAGCAGGCGATGCTGCAGTACGCCTTGAAGAAATGCGATGGACGGATCGAGGAAACTGCCAACATGCTCGGCATCTCACGAAAAGGGCTGTACCTGAAACGTCAGCGCTTCGGGATCGATCCACCGGGCGAAGCCCGGATGGCCGTCGGCGCCTGAATCCCGCGGCGTCGCCGGTGATCTGCGGGGACTGAACCCGAGGAGCAGAACTGGCCGCATCAGTCGTAGGCTGAAAGTGCTATAGACGGGTCCCGAACGCGTCGCCTATCCTCGGCCGGGTTTACGCGAACGTCCCCTTCCCCCTGTGTCGGCCGTTCATGGTCGCACTGTGTGCGGCGATAGCGTGCCCCGGGCGCCGTCGCTGCGACCGCCCCCGAGACGATAACCCGCGACCGTCAGCGCCTGATCGGATTGCAGCTACTTCCGTGCATCGCGATCAACTGCAGCTGCCGCGCAATGCGCGACACCTCGTTGGTGTCGAGTTCGTAGGCGAACGACACCACGCCAGCACGATGGATGCAGCTGTTCACCGACCCGAGGTGCTCCGTCAGGCTTCGCCGCAGATCGTTGGTCTGACCGAAATACACGTAGCTGGCATCCTGCCGGCAGAGCGCGTACACCGCCGGTTGAGACGGGCTCAATGCGATCCCGATTGCGTTGAACGGAGTGGTTGGATGGCCGGGCCCAATCGACATGGTTCGACTACAAAAAATCGAGGTTCAGGGCAGTCGCTTCAATCTCGCGACGCTCCGAAGCGCACAAACCTTTGAAGCGCGGCTGGTGACTCTGGAACTCCCGACGCGAGAGAACTTCCTCGGTTGAAAGAGCCGCGGCTCCAGCCCGTCCTGGGGGTCACGTGCGCGCCAGACGGTACCAGAACCTTTCGATCCCGTAACTCGGGTAAAAACTGTAGGCACATAGGGCATCGGTCCTATGTGCAAGCCAGCGTGAGCCTTCACAGAGTGTTGGGGGAACTCTCTATTTTTCGCCTCCGCGCTGGTCCCTATTCACTGACCCTATGCCCCAGCCAGCCAACTCCCCGAAGTTCATCCCCCAGCGGCCGCGTCGCGAATCGCCCCGCATCCCCGGCCCGTTCGAGGCTCGCCTCGTCGGCGACAGCTCCGTGGCGGTCAACGTCCGCGACTTGAGCACCGCCGGTTGTTTCCTCGACGCACACGAGCTGGTCGGACCGCTCTCGCCAGTGATGAAACTGCACGTCGAGCTCCCCTGGGAGGGCTGGATCACGGCTCAGGTCCAGGTGGTGTACCGCCTCGAGCGCCAGGGGGTGGCGATGAAGTTCGTCGGCCTCGATGCCGCCACGCGCGACCGCATCGAGCGCGAGATTCAGCGCGCCATCAGCGAAGCCGGAATCTGAAATGCGCGCTCGAGGGCGCGATTGAACCAAAGGGTTACGTCAAACCCCGAGCCGGATCTCAAGTACCCGCCTGATAGCTCCTCCCCGTCCACACCGATATGCTGACGACCTTGGATGCCGAAAGCGTGCGCCCCGGCGGGGAGTAACCATGGGGCGTTTTCGGTGGAGACGAGCACAGGCCGATGTGGATGACCACCGGTGCGACCACTGCGGCCACGTCTGACGTGACGGCCGGCAACACTGCGGTCGGTACGCGCGGACGCTACGATTCGCCCGCCCGGGCGGACTGATCCTCAGTCCGCCAGCATCTCAATGACGCGCGCGATGCGCCGCGCGCGCGTCTCCTCTTTCTTCGCGCCGGTCACCCACTTCACATGCTCCCTGCGATGCGTGTACGAGAGCGATTCGAACGTCCGCCGTGCACGCGCGTGCGTCGCGAGCGCCCGCTGCAGATCCGCGGGCACATCGACGACGCGCGGAGCCGCATCGAGCTCGATCGAGACGACGATCGGTGTGCCGAACTCGAGATGCGCGGCGTCACGAATCTCCTTGCGGAATCCGATGTACGACTTCCCTCCGTAGACGGCGACGGTGGTGCGAAGCGTCACGCCGTTCACCGTGACCGACACCTTCGGCCGGGCCGCTCCGTAGGCCGCCTTCACGTCGAACGGTATTTCGACGACGGGCGCCTGCCCGCTTTCGCCACCGAACGTCGCGGTGAATGTCCGTGAAGCCACGGGCTGATTCTAACGCTCCACCCCCGTTGCCCGTAAGATCCTAGCCATGCTCATTCACGTCGTCGACGGGACGTACGAGCTGTTTCGCGCCTATTTCGGAGCCCCTGAGGCGAAGGCTCCCGGCGGGGCTGAAGTCGGCGCCACCCGCGGCCTCATGCGATCGCTGCACGCCCTTCTCCGTGAGGAGCAGGTGACGCACGTCGCAGTCGCCTTCGACCACGTCATCGAATCGTTCCGCAACGATCTCTATCCCGGCTACAAGACGAGCGCAGGCGTCCCCGAGGATCTCCTCGCGCAGTTCACGCTCGCCGAACGCGCGACGCATGCGCTCGGCATCGTCGTCTGGTCGATGGTCGAGTTCGAAGCCGACGATGCGCTGGCGACGGCGGCGGCGCGGTGGGGCTCGGCTCCGGGCGTCGATCGCTTGATCATCTGCACGCCCGACAAAGACGTGGCGCAATGCATCCGGGGCTCGCAAGTGGTCGCATTCGATCGTCTGCGGCGCAAGATGCTCGATGAAGACGGAGTCCGGGTGAAGTTCGGCGTGCCTCCCTCGTCGATTCCCGATTGGCTGGCGCTGGTTGGCGACAACGCCGACGGCTATCCCGGCGTGCCGCGATGGGGCGCGAAGTCGGCCGCGGCCGTCCTCGCCGTCTACGGACACATCGACGCGATTCCCGACGAGGCGCGGGCGTGGCGCATCGACGTGCGCGGCGCCGCGTCGCTGGCGGCGAGTCTGCGCGAACATCGGCAGGACGCCTATCTCTATCGTCGACTCGCGGTGCTGCGCACCGACGTTCCGCTGACGGAAGACCTCGCGGATCTGCGCTGGCGCGGCGCCCGGCGTCACGACCTGACCGCGCTCTGCGCTGAGATTGGCGACGACGCGTTTCTCGATCGCATCACGTCCTGGCAGGACTAGCCGCCGCAACGGCGGGGTCATGTCACACTTGGCACTCCCGGTTGTCTTCCCTATGTAGACAGGTCTGGTAGGCAGGTCCTGCAATGTCGACCCCTGAACCCGCTCTGGAACGGCTGACCCGCGACGTGCTCGCAGCTCGGGCTCGCGACATGGATGCGTACAGCAGGCTCGTCCAGGCGACGCACACCATGGCGTATGCCGTCGCGCTGAGAGTGCTGCGCGATCGGAGCCTGGCGCAGGATGCCGTGCAGCAGGCCTATCTGCGCGCGTTCCGCCGGTTGAGCGATCTGCAGGATCCCGCGTCGTTCGCGGGATGGCTGCGCCGCATCGTCATCACCATCGCGCTCAACATGCGCCGGACGCGGCGATCGACGTTTCTGCGGCTCGAGGACGTGCCCGACGTACCCGTGCTCGATGAAGCGGAGACACGCTGGTCCGATCAGCAGCGTCTCCAGCTCGCGAAGGCGCTCCTCACGTTGAGCGCCGAGGAACGGCAGGTCTGCGACCGCCGGTATCACGGCTCGTGGAGTGTGGCGCGTCTGGCGGCGAATGCGGGGGTGGACGAATCGGCGATGCGCAAGCGCCTGCAGCGTATTCGCGACAAGCTGCGGAAGGAGATCGAGATGGCCGAACAACGTGCGATCCGCCCTGAAGACCTTGCCCCCGAACTGCCCGCGAAGGTGGCGGAACTGCTGGCGCGCCCGCAGCTGACCGATCTGCCGGAGAACCCGGTGGGCCGTGTGCGCGAACTGCTGCGCTCGGTGTATCCCGAGTTCACGGATGTCGCGCTGCCCGAGGTGATCGATCTCGTTGACGCGCAGAGGTCGATCGCCAGCGACGCCATGTACATCGAGTCGACCGAGCTCCATCGTGTCGACGCCGCGCGCATCCTGCGCTACGACCTCACGCTGCCGCTGCTGCTCACCGTCCGCTATGCCGGCGAGCCGCTCCGGATCTGGGTGTCCGGCAAGGCCTACCGCCTGTGCCAGATCGATGCGACCCACCTCGACGCGTTTCATCAGGCCGAGGTGCTGTGGATCGACGAACGTGCGCGCCTCGATGCCTGGCGGGTCACGGCTCGCGTGCTGCAATCGGTCGAACATCTGCTGCCTCGCCGCACCGTGAAGATCGTCCCGACGCAGTACGCGATGTGCAGCCAGGCGTGGGAGCTCGAGGTCGAAGAGGACGATGGCCAATGGTCCGAAGTGCTCGCCTGGGGCGTGTTCACCGATCGCATCGTCGCGCATCTCGGCGGCGATCCGGCGCGGCACATCGCAGTCGGCGTGGGCTACGGACTCGAGCGGCTCGCCATGCAGCGCTACAAGATCGACGACATCCGGAAGATCGATGTCGCGAGCGTGGCCTGATTGGCTCCGGACATCGCCTTTGATACAACCGTACCCATGGCACAGGGGTTCGCGATCGAGCCGCCGATCGAGCCGATGCTGGCAAAGCTCGCCACGACGCTTCCCGACGGCCGCTTCCTCTATGAGCCCAAGTGGGACGGCTTTCGTGCGATCGTGTTCCGGAGCGAGACCGCCCTCTACATCCAGAGCCGCGAGCTGAAGCCGCTCGATCGCTACTTCCCCGAGCTGCACGACGCGCTCATCGCCAACGTGCCGCCGGGCACAGTGATCGATGGGGAGATCGTGATCCCCACACCCCACGGGCTCGACTTCGCCGCGCTGCAACAGCGGCTCCATCCGGCAGCGTCGCGCGTCGCCAAACTCGCGAAGGACACGCCCTCGGCGTTCGTGGCGTTCGATCTGCTCGCGTTCGAGGGGCGTGATCGCCGCGAGGCGCCGCAGCAGGAGCGCCGCTCGCTGCTCGAACGCGCGCTCGGACACGCACAGCGTCCGATCTTCGTGACGCCGATGACACGCGACCCCGGCATCGCCGCCGACTGGCTGGTGCGCTTCGAAGGCGCCGGGCTCGATGGCGTGGTCGCGAAGCCGGAGACGGCCACGTATCAGCCGGGGGTGCGCGCGATGATCAAGGTGAAGCATGCGCGCACGGCGGAGTGCGTGGTCGCCGGCTTCCGCTGGCACGTCAAAGGTCCGGGCACGCTCGTGGGATCGCTGCTGCTCGGTCTCTACGACGATCGCGGCATGCTGCAGCACGTGGGCGTCACCTCGTCGTTCACGATGGCGACCCGCGCGGCGCTGGCGCACGAACTCGCGCCGCTGCGCGAGCGCGCGATCGACGGGCATCCGTGGCACGAGTGGGCCGATGCCTCGGCGCACGCATCGGGACGGCTGCCCGGCGGGCAGAGCCGATGGAGCGCGGGCAAAGATCTGTCGTGGGAGCCGGTGCGGGTCGAGCGTGTCTGCGAGGCGAAATACGATCACATGCAGGGCGATCGCTTCCGCCATGCGGCCGTGTTCGTACGATGGCGGCCCGACAAATCGCCGCAGGCATGCCGGTACGATCAGTTGGAAGTGACGCCTGCGTTCGAATTGGAGAAGGTGTTCGGAGCAGGACGTACGTAGGGTTCCGCCTTCCGCCTGCGCGTGAAGCTACGGCGGACCGCCGTAGCTGGTCCGCCGTAGCGGACTGAAATAATTCCATCGATCGTTACGCCTGCAAACAGAATGTGACCTGTAAGGAACAATGGCGCGTGTCCACGGCAGGTAGGGTCTGGTCTGAAACTTGCCCGCTGATATCACCCGCCTCACGCGTCGACAACGCACGGCCCGGCTTCCAGGACGAAGCACGACGGCGGTCGTGTTCCGGGCGGTTGGAGGAGGGCCAGGATGCCATCGCTGAGCGGTTTGAAGGTTGCGGTTATTGTCGAGGAGGGATTCGAGCAGTCGGAGCTGCTCGAGCCGCGCAAAGCTCTGGAAGCAGCAGGTGCGCAGGTCGATGTCATCTCGCCGGTCGAGGGCGCCGTCACCGGCTGGCACGAACGGCAATGGGGAGATCAGGTCGCGGTCGACCTCCCACTGACACAAGCGCACGCGCGCGAATACGATGCGCTGCTCCTCGCCGGCGGGGTGATGAACCCTGATCGGCTGCGGACCAATGAACGCGCCGTGCAGTTCGTCAGGACGTTCGACGCCTTGCGGAGACCGATCGCGGCCATCTGTCACGCCGCGTGGATGCTGATCGAAGCCGACGTCGTGCGCGGCAGACGACTGACCTCCTCGCCTTCGATCAAGACCGATCTCCGCAACGCGGGCGCGATCTGGGTCGACTGCGACGTCGTCGAAGATCGCGGCCTCGTCACCGCACGCAAGGTCTCCGACATCCCCGCCTTCATCCGGAAGACGATGGAAGTGTTCGCCCGCGCGGTCGGCGCACGGTTCACGCCCGAGACGCTCTGATCGCAACTCGCGCTATCGTGCGGCCTTGTCGTGTTGCTCCGATCGGATCTCCGTCAGCATCACCGGTTGCGTCGCGTAGTTCTCCAGCTCGATGGTGTCGCCGCGGACTCGAATTCTCGTCGCGTACGAAAGCGTGCCCTGTCCGTTGCCGTCGCGTCCAATCTGCATCTGCACGACCGTGAACGGATACTGAATCGTGCGCGGCTGGTTCCGGGTCTCCCAGAACCCGATCGGGCGATCGGTCGCGAGCACGATCGTGCGTCCACCGTCCTCACCCGGCTGCTCGTGCGCGAAGCGCAGGTCGTAGGCGAGCGTGTCCGGCGTCCGGATCGTGCCGACCGACTTCATGCCCTTCAGCTCGTCGAGCAGCTTGTCTTCTCCTTTGGTCTTCAACGAGGTGACGAGCCGCTTGGTCTCCTCTGCGGTCGACCACCGCGTGATGCGGATCAGCACCCTGCCGGCGCCAGCGCCGAGGTTGTTGTTGACGATGGCCGTGGCGTTGAAGTTCTCCGGTTGTCCGAGGGTCTGCGCGTCGAACGGACGGTCGAGCACGACGACCGCGCCGAGCGTACACACGCACAACCAGAGGCCTCGCTTGCTGAACATATGCACCTCCTTCGATGGAGGCTATACAGGATGTGTGCCGATCCTCGAACCGTAGCGTCAGCTTTGTAGGTAGTGTCCGGCTTCAGCCGGACCGTACGTACGGTAGCGGTCGCCACATCCCATCGTGATCAGCTACCGCGCCGGCACAGCCGGTTCGAGTGTGAGATGTCTGTCGTACCTGCGACTGCTCGAGATTGAGAACGAGGGCCGTCAAGTTCCCAAGCGTCCGACGTAGCCGCTGACGACGGGTACTCGTCGTCCAGCGGCGGCCGCCGCGACGTCGGCTGCGATCGCCGGATCGATCTCGCCGAGCGTGCGCAGCATGTCGCCTTCGAGTGCCGCCAGCGGCACGCCGTTGCGGTACACGATCCGATTGCCTGCCGCGGTGCGGAGCCGATCGCCGGGCGTGATGATGCCGGTGAGATTCAACGGATCGGCCGCGGCGATCGTGATGAGCGCGTCGTCTGGTTTCGAGCGGCGCACTTCGCGAAGACGATCAACCGCGTCGGGCAGCGCGAACTGCTCGCCTGACATGCCGGAGACGAATCGCCCTCCGCGGATCTCTCCCCTCGCTTCGAGTGTGCGATAGATGCGGACGATCTCCCGCCACGGCACTGCAGTGCTCTCACGCGCGAGAACGCGACGGAACACGACGCCGTAGCGGGCGAGCAGCGTCCAGGCCAGCGTCGTCACGGCCTCGTCCCGCGATGCGTCAGCGTTCATCGGCAGAACCGACCACCGGCCGGTGCGATTCGTTCCCTGACGCCGCGAACCTGGCTGGACGATGGCGCGGAGCCCGGCGAAGCTGTCGGACGCAACGAGTCCGGCCGCGACCAACTCACCAAGCGCCGCGAAACATTCGTCGGCATCGAGATCGCACGCCGTCTCGAGCTCGTGCGCGAACGATGCTCCGCGGGTGCGCAGGTGCTCGAGCACCCGCGTCGCATGTGCGCTTCGTTCATGAGCGAGATCGTCGGCGCCGTCGCGAAGGGCGGCCCATCGATCGGCATTGGTGCGGAGATACAAACCAATCGGCGTCGCACCGACCATCTGCGTGGGTCCTGACGAGATGCGCGCCCAGCCGACCTCGCCGGTCAGGCACAGCATGTCGAGCAGAGCGGGCTCGAAGTGGTCGAGTCGCGACGGCAGGACGTAGCGCTCCCATGCCGTGGCCGGAAGTTCCAGGCCATCGAGTTGCGCGATCACCCCGCGCAGCCCATCGATCCCCGAGAGGCGGCTTCGCTGCTCGACATGCTGCCAGGTGAACAGGAAGCGCATGTATTCCGCGGGACTGACGGGAGAGATCTCTGCGCGGAGCCGATTCAGCGTGTAGCGATGGATGCGCGCGAGCAGCCGCCGGTCGCACCATTCGGGCGCGTGCGAGCCAGGCGTGAACGATCCGCGAAGGATGGCGCCTTCCGACTCGAGCGCGAGGAGTGCGGCGTCGAGGTCCGGGATGCCGAGGGAGTCGGCCAGCGCCTCAGCGGTCGTGGGCCCGACGATGGCCATCCGGCCGCGCAGCAGTTCGACGAGTGCGTCATCGCGGGTCCACGCTCGCGCCGCTCGCGAGGCGGGAGCAGAGATCGCCGGCTCGAGTGACGCGGTCGGATGAACGGCCAGCAGCTCCGGCAGTCGCTCCGCCGCCACCCAGATCGTGATGGCACCGACACGCGCGTGCGTCGCACGACCTCTCGCCGCCAGCTCACCTGCCCACGCACTATCGACCTCGCCATCGAGCAGGAATCCAGAGGTGAGGAGCGCGTCATGCAGCTCGTCGGCATCGCGGGGATCCGGACGCACTTCATCGCGGACCCGATCGATCGCCGCGCCGTCGAGCGCGCCCATCTCGTTCGGCGACGCGCCCCTGCGCGTCTGGACCGCCTGCGTCCGCCGCTCTTCGAGCGGAGCGTCATCGACGAACGAATAGGGTCGCGCATTGAGGATGTCGTGACAGAAAGCCGACGGCTCCGGCGTGTCTCGTGACACGCAGGTCAGCTCGCCCTGGTGAATGCGGCCGAGCACTGCCTCGAGCTGCGCAAGGTCCATCGCCTCCTCGAGACAGTCGCGTACGGTCTGATTCACCAGCGG
>DATFRP010000330.1:0-35843 GCA_035263125.1 Vicinamibacterales bacterium | reverse complement strand
CCATCACGAGGCTCCGCGCACGCTGATCACGTCGGGCGGCCTGGGCACGATGGGGTTCGGCCTGCC
The DNA here is from genome assembly GCA_035263125.1 of Vicinamibacterales bacterium. Lineage (GTDB taxonomy): Bacteria > Acidobacteriota > Vicinamibacteria > Vicinamibacterales > UBA2999 > Gp6-AA40. The sequence goes on along the minus strand of DATFRP010000330.1, from coordinate 35,777 downwards.
GGCGGCAATCGGCGCCAAGCTGGCGAGGCCGGACGCCGAAGTGTGGGCGATCGTCGGCGACGGCGGGTTCCAGATGACGCAGGCCGAGCTGTCGACCGCCGCGCAGGAAGGCGTAAAGGTGAACGTGGCCGTGATCAATAACGGCTATCTCGGCATGGTGCGTCAGTGGCAGGAGTTCTTCTACGAACGGCGGTATGCGGCGACGCCGCTGCGAAGCCCGGACTTCGTGAAGATCGCCGAAGCGCACGGCTTGACCGGCCTGCGCGTCGAACGCCGGCCCGAAGTGGCCGACGCGGTGCGGCGTGCGCGCGAAGCCGACGGCACCGTGCTCATCGATTTCCGCGTCGAGCAGGAGGACAGCGTGTACCCGATGGTGCCCGCCGGTGCCGATCTCGACGCAATGATCCGTCGACCGCAGCAGCAGCCGTCGGTGCTGGTGGAGTCGGCAGCCGACCCGATGTAGATCTTCAATCGGCGATCCCCTTATGCATCACACCCTCGTTGCGCTCGTCGAAGACAAGCCAGGTGTACTCAACCGCGTCGCCTCGCTCTTTCGACGGCGTGCGTTCAACATCGAGTCGCTGACCGTCGGCCGGACCGACGTCGCCGGCATTTCGCGAATGACGGTGGTCATCGACAGCGACCAGGTCAGCGTCGATCGCGTCGCCGCCTATCTGCTCAAGCTGGTGAATGTCCTTCAGGTCGAGGACCTGCGCGACATTCCTGCGGTGGCACGCGACTTGGCATTGGTCAAGGTTGCCGTGGCCGGTCACGATCGGGCGCAGCTGCTGCGGGTCGTCGATGAAACGCGTGCGCACATCGTCGATTCGGGTGAGCAGACGATGACGCTCGAGATCACCGGTGAACCGCCGCATGTCGACGCGGTCATCGCCCGGCTCGAGCCGCTCGGCATCATCGAGATGGTCCGCACGGGCCAGGTGGCCATGCGTCGAGGTGATACAGCCTTATCAGCGGCAAGATACTCTTAGGGCTTGTTGGGTTGATTAGGCTGGTCGGGTTGATGGGGCCCCACCTGCCTGACCTGCCTCACCAGCCCCACATGCCCTTTTGCAGGAGTAGCAATGGCGACGATGTTTTACGACAAGGACGCGGACATTGAGCTCATTCGCGGACGCAAGGTGGCCGTCATCGGCTACGGCTCGCAGGGTCACGCGCATGCGCTGAACCTTCAGGATAACGGCGTCGATGTCGTCGTCGGCTTGCAGGCGGGAAGCAAGTCGGCGGAGAAGGCGAAGGCGGCCGGCGTTCGCGTGATGAGCGTGGCCGAGGCCTCGGCGTGGGCCGACGTGATCATGGTGCTGATTCCCGATCAGCATCAGGCGCGCGTCTATCGCTCCGAGATTGCGCCGCACCTGACGAAGGGCAAGATGCTGATGTTCGCGCACGGCTTCGCGATCCGCTTCAACTGGATCGTTCCGCCGGCGGACGTCGACGTGACCATGGTGGCGCCGAAGGCGCCGGGCCATCGTGTCCGCGAGGTGTTCAAGGAAGGCGGTGGCACGCCGGGCCTGCTGGCGGTGCATCAGGATGTGACCGGCAAGGGCAGGGCCACGGCGCTCTCGTACGCGCGCGCGATCGGGTGCACGCGGGCCGGCGTCATCGAGACGACGTTTGCCGAGGAGACCGAGACCGATCTGTTCGGGGAGCAGGCGGTGCTGTGCGGCGGCACGAGCGCGCTGGTCAAGGCCGGCTTCGAGACGCTCATCGAGGCGGGGTATCAGCCGGAGATCGCGTACTTCGAATGCCTGCACGAGCTGAAGCTGATCGTCGACCTCATGTACCGCGGCGGCCTGCAGTACATGCGCTACTCGATCAGCGACACCGCCGAGTACGGCGACTACACGGCCGGGTCGCGCATCGTCACTGCCGAAACGAAGGCGACGATGAAGCAACTGCTCGAGGAGATTCAATCTGGTGAGTTTGCGAAGAAGTGGATTGCCGAGAACGAGAACGGCTGCCCGAACTTCAAAGCGCTGCGCGAGCAGGACCGAAACCACCCGATCGAGGTCGTCGGCGCGAAGCTCCGCAACATGATGCCGTTCCTCGATCCCGTGCAGTTGCCTCAGCCCGCGTCGGTGTAATGAATAAGTATTCTTCCCGCGTCACACAACCCCGCAGCCAGGGCGCGTCGCAGGCGATGCTCTATGGCATCGGCCTTACCGATGCGGACCTGCGGAAGGCGCAAGTCGGCATCTGCAGCATGTGGTACGAGGGCAATACGTGCAACATGCATCTGGATCGGCTCGCTGGTGAGGTGAAGTCGGGAGTCCAGGCCGCCGGCCTCGTCGGGCTGCGATTCAATACCGTCGGCGTCAGCGACGGGCTGTCGATGGGCACCGACGGCATGAGCTATTCGCTGCCATCGCGCGATCTCATCGCCGATTCGATCGAGACGGTCATGGGCGCGCAGTGGTACGACGCGCTGGTCACGATCCCGGGCTGCGACAAGAACATGCCGGGCAGCGTGATCGCGATGGCGCGCCTCAACCGGCCAGCGTTGATGGTGTACGGGGGCACGATCCGGGCCGGGTTTGCGCAAGGGAAGCCGCGCGACATCATCTCCGCCTTCCAGTCGTACGGCGAGTACCTCGCAGGCACGATCACCGACGAGCAGCGGCTCGACATCGTCCGGCACGCGTGCCCCGGCGCGGGCGCCTGCGGTGGGATGTACACGGCGAATACCATGGCGGTCGCGATCGAGGCGCTCGGCCTCTCGCTGCCATACAGCTCGTCGCTGCCGGCAGACGATCCGGGCAAGGCCGACGAGTGCCGGCGATCCGGTGCCGCGGTTCGCGCGCTCCTGGAGCGCGACCTCAAACCACGCGACATCCTGACCCGCAAGTCGTTCGAGAACGCGATGGCGATGATCATGGCGGTGGGCGGGTCGACCAATGCCGTGCTGCACCTGCTGGCGATCGCAAAGGCCGCAGGCGTGGCGCTCGAGCTCGCCGACTTCCAGCGGGCAAGTGATCGCGTGCCGCTCGTCGCTGATCTGAAACCGAGCGGAACCTACGTCCAGGAGGATCTGCACGCGGTGGGCGGGACGCCCGCCGTGATGAAGCAGCTCCTCGATCGAGGATTCCTGCACGGCGATGCGATGACCGTCACGGGCCGGACGCTCGAAGAGAACCTCGCCGATGCAGCGCCGCTGAAGGCCGGTCAACGAATCATCCATTCGTTCGACGATCCGATCAACCCGCGCGGGCACATCCGGATCCTCCACGGCAATCTGGCACCGGGCGGGGCGGTCGCGAAGATCACGGGCAAGGAGGGCGAGCGGTTCGCAGGGACGGCCAAGGTCTACGATTCCGAGGAGGCGATGCTCGCCGGCCTCGAACGGGGCGAGATCACCAAAGGCCACGTCGTCGTGATTCGTTATGAGGGGCCGAAGGGCGGGCCGGGCATGCCCGAGATGCTGACGCCGACGTCGGCGATCATGGGTGCGGGACTCGGACGCGACGTCGCGCTGCTCACCGACGGACGCTTCTCCGGCGGGTCACACGGCTTCATCATCGGACACATCACGCCCGAAGCTCAGGACGGCGGTCCGATCGCGCTCGTCGACGATGGCGATCGCATCACCATCGACGCGACCAGCTGTACCCTGTCCGTCGAGATCGACGACGCAGAAATGGCCAGCCGACGTCAGGCGCTCGTAACGCCTCCGCTCAAAGCCACGAGCGGTGTGCTCGCGAAGTACGTGCGCCTCGTGAGGTCCGCATCCGAAGGATGCGTGACCGATTGACCGCGACCTGCATTCAGGGTTCAGAGTTCACAGTTGCGTGACACGGCACTGTGAACCTTGAACCCTGAACTGTTCCTGTCTACCAGCGAGGTTCGCTTCGGCGTGACGGGCCGCGCGAGTTGAAGCCGCCGCCGCCACCGCCACCCGAGCGCGGCGCAGGAGGTTTCGCTTCGTTCACCGTGAGCCGGCGGCCACCGAACTGATGACCGTTCAGTTCAGTGATCGCTTTCTGCGCAGCGTCATCATTGGCCATCTCGACGAACGCAAAGCCGCGTGCGCGGCCGGTATCGCGGTCGCGCATGACCGTGATCGTTTCGACGGCGCCTGCCTGTGTGAACAGGTCCTGGAGATCTTGCTCGTTGGTCTCGTAGGGAATGTTGCCGACGTAGAGTTTTCGACCCATCTCGTTGCCTCTCCTGCATCCTCGTGGATGCGTGCCCCGATCAACGACGAGGCGTCGCGAAAACCCAGCCTGAGCGACGATCGCTCGGCTCAACGGCATGCAGGAAGATCGGGAAGGCGGATCGACGCAGACGCGAACTAAGCGGGCGGGCTAAGCTTTCAAGTGGCTGGAGTATCGCACACCCGATGAGGAGTGCGAAAGGGAGGAAGCCCCTGAGTTGCACAAAGGATCACACCTGAGTCGCCACCTCGGCAGTAGGTGGCGACTGCAGATGTGGACAGTTACGACGGGAGACGGAAGCGGCCGTCAGGCGTATGCCTGAGGAACCCTTCATCGACCAACCGTTTCAAGATGTCGCGACACTCATCCGCGTTCAGCTGGAAGAGTCGCGCTGCCTGCTCGACAGTTGGTGAGAACCCGCGCATCTCGACGAACTCACAGCGCACTCGCTCCGTGACATCGGAACGCGCTGACGCCGTACGTCGATAGTTGAGCGATGTAATCGAGAGGGGCCGCGGCGCAACGTCCAGGGACGACGCAGAACGCCGACTCGCCTTCGGAGCGCTTTGAGACATAGCGAACTCCTCGGGAAGGGTTACCAAACCGACGATACGCCCGACGATCTCTCTCGTCAAGCATGATCGAACCTCAGCGAGCGAATTTTCAGTGAACGTTGCGTGACGTCGTGCTCGCGTCGTGATCGACTTGCGTCGGCGTCGTCGGTGTGCCGAGCATGCGACGAAGCTCGTCGCCCTCCATCACTTCAATTTCGAGCAGACGGCGCGTGATGCTCTCGAGCAGATCGCGTTTGTCGGTGAGAATGAGCCGCGCATGTTCGTGCGCCTCGCTCATGATGCGCTTGACCTCGCCATCGATCAGACGCGCGGTGTCCTCGGCATAGGCGCCGCGCTCGGGGCCGATCGGGATGTCGAGAAAACGGCTGCGCTTGTTCCCGTCGTAGTGGATCGCACCGAGCGCGTCGCTCATGCCCCACTCGGTGACCATCGCGCGTGCGATGTCGGTCGCGCGCTGCAAATCGTTCTGCGCGCCGGTCGAGATCTCGCCGAGCGCGATCTCCTCCGCCGTCCGCCCGCCGAGCAGGACCGCGAGCTGCGCGAGCAGATCGCGACGCTGCATCAAGTACCGATCTTCGAGTGGCAGCTGCATCGTGTAGCCGAGTGCACCGAACCCCCGCTGCACGATCGAAATCTTGTGGACCGGATCGAGGCCGGGGATGGTCGTCGCGACGATCGCGTGTCCCGACTCGTGATACGCGACGATCTCGCGCTCCTTCCGGCTCATGACGCGCTTCTTCTCGAGGCCCGCGATCAGGCGATCGATCGCTTCGTCGAAATCGGGCATCTCGACCGCTGCCTTGTCCTTGCGCGCCGCCAGCAGCGCCGCTTCGTTGACGAGGTTCGCCAGGTCCGCGCCGGCGAAGCCCGCCGTTCGTGCCGCCACGACCCGGAGGTCGACCTGAGGCGACAGCTTCACGTTCCTGGTGTGAATCCGGAGGACCTCTTCGCGTCCCTTGACGTCCGGCTTGTCGACGAGCACCTGCCGATCGAAACGTCCGGGGCGGAGCAGCGCGGGATCCAGGACTTCAGGGCGGTTGGTGGCGGCCATGATGATGATCGCTTTGCGCGAATCGAAGCCGTCCATTTCCGCCAGCAGCTGATTGAGCGTCTGTTCCCGCTCTTCGTGCGATCCCATCGGGCTCTGGACGCGCGCGCGACCGAGCGCGTCGAGCTCGTCGATGAAGATGATGCACGGCGCTTTCTGTTCCGCCTGTGAAAAGAGATCGCGCACGCGCGCCGCGCCGACGCCGACGAACATCTCCACGAACTCGGAGCCGCTCAGGCTGAAGAAGGGCACCTTCGCCTCACCGGCGACGGCGCGTGCCAGCAGCGTCTTGCCGGTACCCGGGGGACCGACCAGCAGCACGCCCTTGGGGATGCGCCCGCCGAGCATCGTGTACTTGCGCGGGTTCCTCAGGAATTCGACGATCTCTTTGAGCTCCTGTTCGGCCTCGTCGACGCCGGCCACGTCCGCGAAGCTCACCTTCACATCGTCCTCGGCGAAGACGCGATGCTTGCTCCGCGCAAACGACATCACGCCGCCTTCGGCGCCGCCAATGCGGCGCGAGAAGTACGACCACATCGCGAAGATGAAGAGGAGGAGCAGGACCCAGCCGAGCACTTCGGGCACCCACCGGCTGACGAATTCGCCGGAGTATTTCACACCGGCCGCATCGAGCTCCTCGAGCAGCCTGGGATCTTCGATGCGCGTGGTGCTGAACGTCTTCGTGCCGTTCACCTCTCGCTTGAATTTGCCAATGATCGTCTGTTCACCAACCGTGACTTCTGCAATCTGACCGGCGCGCACGGCCTGCTTGAACTCGCTGTAGGTGATCGGCTTGCCATTCGGCGTCAGCAGCCACGTCTGCAGGAGCGCCAGCAGGACCAGCGCGCCGAGCACGTACCAGATCGCACCGCCGGGCCGTCCCGGCGGTCCGAGCACGCGGCGATCGCCGGGACGCTTGTCCCGCGGATTCATCCCGGGTGGGGTGCGGAGATTGGCCATCAGGCGTTCACGGCAGTGGTCTTCTCGAACGTGATTCCATTGTGACCCACGTCGACGGTGATGTGGTCGCCCTCGCCGAAATCGCCCTGCAGGACGTGCATCGCGAGCGGGTCGAGCACACGCCGTTGAATGGTGCGCTTGAGCGGCCGTGCGCCATACATCGGATCGTATCCCTCCGAGACCAGGAAGCCCTTGGCGGCATCCGTGAGCTCGACCTTGATCTTCCGCTCCTCGAGCCGCTTGAGCAGCCCACGAGCTTGAATGTCGATGATGCGCGACATGTGCTCGAGCCCAAGCGCGTGGAAGATGATGATTTCGTCCACGCGATTGAGGAACTCGGGACGGAAGTGCTGCCGCAGGGCGTCGTTGACGCGCTGACGAACGGCCTCTGGCAGCTCGCCCGTTCCCAGTGTTGCGCTCGTGGCCTCAGCGATGTACTGGCTGCCCAGGTTCGACGTCATGATCACGACCACATTCTTGAAGTCGACCGTGCGCCCCTTGCTGTCGGTGAGGCGGCCGTCATCGAGCAGTTGAAGCAGCACGTTCAGCACCTCGGGATGCGCCTTCTCGATCTCGTCGAAGAGCACCACTGCGTAGGGACGTCGCCGCACCGCCTCAGTGAGCTGACCGGCTTCGTCATAGCCGACGTATCCGGGAGGCGCGCCGATCAGACGCGAGACGGTGTGCTTCTCCTGGTACTCCGACATATCGATCCGAATCATCGCGTGCTCATCGTCGAAGAGGAACTCCGCGAGCGCGCGCGCCAGCTCGGTCTTGCCGACGCCGGTCGGGCCAAGAAAGATGAAGCTGCCGAGCGGACGATTCGGATCCTGCAGACCGGCGCGCGCGCGCCGAATCGCATTGGCGACCGCCGTGATCGCTTCGTCCTGGCCGACGACGCGCTCGTGGAGCCGTTCCTCCATGCGAATGAGCTTCTGGATCTCGCCCTCCATCAGCCGACTCACCGGGATGTTGGTCCACTTTGCGACCACTTCGGCGATGTCTTCCTCGTCGACTTCCTCTTTCAGCATGCGCTGGCTCTGTTGGAGGCTCGCGAGTCGCGCTTCTTCATCACGGATCTTCCGTTCGAGCTCCGGCAGGCGGCCGTACTGCAGCTCCGACGCTTTGGCGAAGTCTCCCCGTCGTTCGGCGTCCTGCTTTTCACGGCGCGCCTCTTCGAGCTGCTCTTTGAGCTGGCTGCTCGACTGGATCGCGTCTTTCTCCTGCTGCCAGTGTGCCTGCAGGCGGGTCTGCTCCTCCTTGAGATCGGCCAGCTCCTTTTCGAGCTTCGAGAGTCGATCGACGGAGGCTTTGTCGGTCTCCTTGCGAAGCGCCTCGCGCTCGATCTCGAGCTGCATGATGCGACGGCCGACCTCGTCGAGCTCGGCCGGCATCGAGTCGATCTCCATGCGGAGCTTGGACGCAGCTTCGTCCATCAGATCGATCGCCTTGTCAGGAAGGAATCGATCGGCGATGTATCGATGCGAGAGCACCGCTGCGGCAACCAGAGCCGCATCCTTGAAACGCACCTTGTGGTGGATCTCGTAGCGCTCGCGCAGGCCGCGAAGGATGGAAATCGTGTCCTCGACCGTCGGCTCGTCGACCATCACAGGCTGGAAGCGCCGCTCGAGCGCCGCGTCCTTCTCGATGTGCTTGCGATATTCGTCGAGCGTGGTCGCGCCGATGGTGTGCAGTTCGCCGCGCGCGAGCATCGGCTTCAGCATCTGCGACGCATCCATTGCGCCCTCGGCGGCGCCGGCGCCGACGACGGTGTGAAGTTCGTCGATGAACAGGATGATCTGACCCTCCGACTCGGTGATCTCCTTCAGCACCGCCTTCAGCCGCTCTTCGAACTCGCCGCGATACTTCGCGCCGGCGACCAGCGCACCCATGTCCAGGCCGAAGATCTTCTTGTTCTTCAACCCCTCGGGCACGTCGCCGCGGACGATGCGTTGGGCCAGGCCTTCCACAATGGCGGTCTTGCCAACCCCAGGCTCGCCGATCAGCACCGGGTTGTTCTTGGTGCGACGCGAGAGCACCTGGATGACCCGGCGAACTTCCTCGTCGCGTCCAATCACCGGATCGAGCTTGCCCTTGCGTGCGAGATTGGTGAGATCGCGGCCGTAGCGGGCGAGCGCCTCATAGGTGGACTCGGGGTTCTGTGACGTCACCCGCTGGTTGCCGCGCACCTGGGTCAACGCGGCGTAGAGCGTGTCCTTGGTGATGCCGTTGCGGTGCAGGAGTTGTGCAGCAGGGGAGCGGCCGGCTTCGGTCGCGAGGGCCACGAAGAGATGTTCGGTGCTGACGTACTCGTCCTGGAGGCGCCCGGCCTCTGCCTGCGCCGAATCGAAGATGAGCTTCATGCGCGGCGACAGGCGCAGATCTGCGCCATACGCCTGCGGCAGGTTTTTCAGCAGCGCGCGTGCCTCGGTCGCGAAACGCGCCGGGTCCACATTCATCTTCTGGAGAATCGACGGCACGATGCCGCCAGGCTGTTCGACGAGCGTGACGAGCAGATGCTCAGGTGTGACCTCCGAGTGGTGCTGCTCGGTCGCGAGGTTCTGCGCGCCGAGGACGGCTTCTTGGGCCTTCTCCGTGAACTTATTGAGATTCATAACGACCTGCTGCTACGCAATTACGTCTGTTGGCGACCGTCGCTTTACGCGGCGCTGTCGCTCGTGGCCCCTTCGCCGCTCAACTTGCGCAGCGCTTCGTAGTGCTCGCGCTCCGCTGGAGAGAGATGGGCCGGCAGCTGGACGTCGACGCGTGCGTACAAGTCGGCCTTCTCCTCGGGCTTGCCGACCGTCGGCATGCCATACCCCTTGAGCCGGAAGATCTGCCCGTTCTGCGTCAACGGCGGGATGCGCAGACGCGCCGGCTTTCCGCTCAGCGTCATCACCAGCGCCTCACCGCCGAGAACGGCGGTCGTCACGGGTACGAGGACCTTCGTGTAGAGATCGCGGCCTTTGAGCTCGAACACCGGATGCGGCGCCAGCCGGATCCGCAGATACAAATTCCCCGCGGCCGCACCGCCCTGGCCCTGTTCGCCCTCACCGCTGATGCGAACGCGCGATCCCTCGACGACGCCAGCGGGAATGCGGACGTCGACGGTACGTGAATGTCCGTCGTGCCGCAGCGAGAGCCGATGCGTCGATCCGTTGTAGGCATCCTCGAGCGGCAGCTCGATCTCGTTCTCGATGTCACGACCCGCGCGCTGTCGCGTGCGCGCCGATCCGCGTGCGCCACGAGACCCGGCCCCGGCCGTCCCTCCGCCGAAGAACGTTGTGAAGAAGTCGGAGAACGGGTTCGAATCGCCGAAGAGTTCTTCCATCTCCTCGGGCGTCATGGTGCGGAAGCCGCGGCCGCCGGTGCCACCGACATTCCAGCCGCCTGCGAATGGATTCGGCCCGCCCTGCGCACCAGCGTGTTCGTACATCCGCCAGTTGGCGCCGAGCTCGTCGTACTTCTTGCGCGATTGCGGATCGCCCAGCACCTCGTACGCCTCGTTGACCTCCTTGAACTTGGCCTCGGCGGCCTTGTCGCCTGGATTCACATCCGGGTGCAGCTTTCGGGCGAGCTTCCGGAAGGCCTGCTTGATCTCCTTGTCGGTCGCGCCCTTCGCTACGCCGAGGATCTTGTAGTAATCCTTGAACTCCACCGATCGCGTCTCCGTCTTCCGCTGGGAGGTCAGAGCCCGATGGCGTCGCTCAAGCGACGCATCTCGGTCATCAACTGTCGTCGACCGGCGCCCGTGTTCAGCGTGTTTTCGTCCATGAGCGGACGGATCCGCTGCATCACTTCGGCCACCGCCAGCAGGCGCTGCACGCCGGCGAGATTGATGCCCTGCTCGTCGACGAGATGTTTGATCAGGCGAAGACGTTCGAGCTCCTCGCGCGCGTAGAGACGCATGCTGCCGATCGTCCTCGCCGGTTGGATCAGTCCAAGCCGTTCGTATTTGCGGAGCGTCTGAGGGTGCATGCCCAGCAGTTCCGCTGCCATACTGATGAAATACAGATCGTGCTCAATGCGCATACGGGTCTGATTGGCTCAGCCGACATCCACTAGGACGCCGGCACACCTTGATATGTTCCGAGTATGGGCCTTGATACGACTCGTGTCAACTTCAGCCATACCGGCCGGGCGGGTTCAGGCCTGTTCGCGCTAGTATCGGAAGCATCCTTTGGACATCACCGCGCCGGATCTCTTCACCATCGGTCTCCTCGTCATCCTCGAAGGCCTGCTCAGCGCCGACAACGCGCTGGTCATGGCCATCATGGTTCTGGGCCTTCCCAAGCGCGAACACAACGCGGCGCTCCGTTACGGGTTGATCGGCGGGTTCGGGTTCCGCATCATCGCCACGCTGCTCGCCGTCTATCTGATCACGCTCGCGTGGGTGAAGCTGGTCGGCGGCATGTATCTGCTGTATCTGACGTATTCGCACTTCTTCGGTGAAGCCGAAGGCGGTGATCGACGACGACCGCCGCAGGCCAAGCCGATGCTGATGCTCTCGGCCTTCTGGGCCACGGTCGTCCGGGTCGAAGTGATCAACCTGGCCTTCTCGATCGATTCCATCCTCGTGGCGGTCGCCATGTCGAACAAGACCTGGGTGGTGATCACCGGCGGGATCCTCGGCATTGTTGCGATGCGGCTGGTGGTGGGGCAGCTGCTGCGGCTGGTGCAGCGCTATCCGCCGCTCGTCGACGGTGCGTTTGTGATCATCGCGTGGGTCGGCATCAAGCTGTGCATCGAATACCTGCACGCCGCGCACTACATCGGGTTCGAGATCCCGCAGTGGTTGTCGCTGTCGCTGATCGTCGTGATCTTCACCGCAGCGCTTCTCTACGCGAGGAGGCAGGGTCCGGTGGAGGAGGCCGAACTCGAACCCGATCAGCCGCTGGAGAAGATCAATTCCTCGCGGCCGGCGTGAGCATCGTCTCGCGTTTGTCGTTCCCGCGCATATAGACGACCTTCACCGGCTGGCCGATCTTCAACAGGTCGAGCGCGTAGGTGTAATCGTAGATGTTGGTGATCGACTGCCCGGCGATCTCGATGATGACATCGCCCTTCTGCAGGCCCGCCTGCTCGGCAGGGCCACCGCCCACGACACCGCTGAGAAGCAGTCCCTTCGCGTTCGAAGTGTAGTCGGGAACCGTTCCCGTGAAGACTCGGGCGCCGGTACGGCTGACGGTCTGAGACGATTGCTCGACCTTCGTGAACTGGGGAGGATCGGTCTGATCCATCAGACGGTTCACGATACCGGTCGCGAGCGATGCGACGCGATCGAGGTCGTCGTAGTCGATCTTGTCGGCCGTATCCGATGGCTTGTGATAGTCGACGTGCGCGCCGGTCGTGAAGTTGAGGCTCGGCACGCCGACCTGATTGAAGGTCTGCACATCGGTCGGTTGATACGGGTCCGGCTGCAGCGTGAGGTCGAAGCCCGCTGCGATGTTCGCGCGCTCGAGCAGGTTGCTCCAGCCTGGGCTCGTGCCCGTGGCCTGGACCGCGAGCTTGTTGTCGTGCATCCGCCCGACCATGTCGAAGTTGAGATACGCCGCGATCTGATTCATTGGAACGGGCGGCGCGTTGACGAACGCGCTCGAGCCGACGAGGCCGAGCTCCTCTGCGGACCACAGCGCGACGAGGAGATTGCGCCGCCGCATCGGTTGCTTCGCCACTGCCGCGGCGATCGCGAGCACGGCGGCGCTCCCAGAGGCGTTGTCATCGGCGCCGAGATGCGGTTTGCCGGCGTCCTCCTTTCCGGCAAGCGAGTTGCCGGCGCGGCCGAGTCCCAGGTGATCGTAGTGCGCGCCGATCGCGACCCACGGTTTCGGCGCGCTCGCTCCCGACACGGTCGCCGGAAGATAGGCCACGACATTCCGGCCGGTCTGTTTCTCGCGAACGAGCGACGTCTTGAGCGTGACCGTCACATTCGGCAAGGCAAAGCCAGCGACGTGCGGATTGCCGGAGTCGAGCTGCTGCTGCACCTCGCGCAGCGGCTTCGACCCCGCGAAGAGCGCATCAGCGACCTTCCCAGTGATGCTCGCCGCAGCGATTCCCGATCCCGAGAGGGCCGTGTCGAAGGAGCTCGGTACGGTCTGACCAGCATTCGGCGAGCGCGGCCCGGTGACGACGAGCATCGCTTTCGCACCGTGCTGGCGGGCAGCCATCGCCTTGTATCTCAGGTCCGAGTAGCGGGCGAGCACTCCCTTGGTCTGTTGATCGGCATCCTCGGGGAAGTAGCGCAGCACGACCGCGATCTTGTCCTTGACGTCGAGCGTCGCATAACTGTCGTAGCCGAAGTTCTGCGACTCGGGAACGACGATGCCGTACCCCGCAAAGACTGCACCTCCCGTGATCTCGGCGTCGTCGGAGAAGGAGAGCGCAACCACATCCTGCGGTGCGGAGAACGTCGACGTGCCGACAGTGACCCGCGAGCCTCCGTCCCTGCTGCCCGCGGTGAAGTCGAACGGCACGAACATGGTGGTACGACCGGGCAACGGCTTCGCTCCCATCCGCTCGAGCTGCGCGGCGAGGTAGTCGCCAGCGAGCCGCTCTCCGGCGGATCCGGCCTCACGACCTGCGAAGCGCTCCGACGCGAGCGTTTCGACGTAGGTGCGCGTCGGCGATGGCGCGGCGGTCTGCGATTGCGCAGCGGCCGTCGCAAGTGCAACGAGCGAGGCGAGCAGGATCAACTTCTGTCGCATGGTCACTTCCTCGGGCCGGCAGCGGCCAGTGCTTCGAGCGCCTTCTGATGATTCCACTGCGCGAGATAGATCTGTCCCTCGCGCCCGCCGCCACGACTCGACGTCCACGCCAGCTGTGTGCCATCGGGCGAAGGCACCGGCAGTCCATCGAAGCCGTCAGAATAGGTGACCCGTACGGGCTCTTTCTTCCCGTCGATGTCGACCATGAACAACTCGAAGTTGTCGAACCCGAGCTTGTTCGACGCGAAGATCACGTACTTGCCCGACGGATGGATGTACGGCGCCCAGCTCATCGCCTTGAAGTCGGTGAGCTGACGATCGTCGCTGCCGTCTGGATTCATCGTGTGGACGTCGGCGATCACGCCGGTCGTATCGAAACGGCGCCAGATGATGCGCTTGCCGTCGGGCGAAAAAAACGGGCCGCCGTCGTAGCCGGGCACGTGCGTCAGCCGTCGCACGCCCGAACCATCGACGCGCATGATGTAGATCTCGGCGAAATAGCTCGGGTCGGTCTCGAGCTGTTTCTGCTCAGCGGGCGAGAGCTGGCGCGCGTAGGCATCGCGTGTCGACGAAAACACGATCCACTGCCCGTCGGGGGAATAGCTGCCCTCGGCATCGTAGCCGCGTGCGTTCGTCAGGCGGCGGTACGAGCCGGTCTTCGCGTCCCGCACGTACAGCTCCATTTCCGGGTCGTAGTCCCAGGAGTAGCGCCGTTCTTTTCCCGACGCTCTGAACGCGAGCTCTTCCTCCTGCTGCTTCTTCGACGTCGGGTCGTGATGCGTCGATGCGAAGAGGATGTCGCCGGTTTCCGGATTGATGAACGAGCACGTGGTCTTGCCGGTGCCGGGTGACACGCGGGACACGTCGCCGGTCCCCAGATCCATGAGGTAAATCTGGTAGAAGGGGTTGCCCGGCTCGCGTTCGCTCTGGAAGACGAGCTTGCGACCGTCTTTCGACCAGTAGCCTTCACCGGCTCTGCGTCCCTCGACCGTCAGCCGGCGGATCCGCGTGAGGAAATCCTTCTCCTCGAAGGCCTGCGCGCCGATAACAGGCGCAAGGGTGGCGAGCAGCGCGGAAACGGCCGCAGCCAGGGCAATGAGTACTAACAGTTTTGGCGTACGCCTAAGGAAGTGGGACATCGGCTCCCCATAATTTATTACCATTCATATCAGGTGCGTCTTCCCAGGTTGAAACTCCCGGAACTGCCCAAGCTGCCGAAGCTGCGGAAGCTATTGTCATCGGCGCCGCCCTGGCTGTGGTACGCCATCGCCGGCGCCCTCATTCTCATCGTCACGATGAGCGCGTCGTGGACGATCCGTCACGCCTGGGCCATCTACAAACTCAATCGCGGCGTCGGGGACACCGTCTTCTACGACGCCGACGGCAAGGCCTGGTTCCGCCTCGACGAGCAGCGGCGGGATGTGCCGCTCGATCGGATCTCGACCTACTTCAAAGACGCCGTGATTGCCGTCGAGGACCATCGCTACTACCGGCACCCCGGGATCGATCCGATCGGACTGAGTCGCGCAGCAATATACAACCTCCGATCGGGTGAGGGTGTGCAGGGCGGCAGCACCATTACGCAGCAGCTGGCCCGCACGCTGTTCCTCTCCAACGTGCGTACGTACGGACGAAAGGTCAAGGAAGCGGTGCTCGCGGTGATGCTGGAGGTGTTTCTCAGCAAGCGCGAGATCCTCGAGCTCTATCTCAATCGCGTCTACATGACGGCGGGCATCTACGGCGTGGAGACGATGTCGCAGAAGATGCTGCGTAAGCCGGCGTCGCAGCTCACGCTCGGCGAGGCTGCGCTCATCGCGGGCATCATTCGCGCGCCTGCCTCCTATTCGCCGTGGTCCCATTTCGATGCGGCGCGCCGGCGAAGCTTCGTCGTGCTGGAACGGATGCGCGAAGAGAAAAAGATCACGCCGGCTCAGGAACAGGCCGCGCGTGCCGAAGTGATTCACATCCAGCCGCCGCCCTCGGTCTCGAGCGCGCGCTACGGGTACGCGAAGGAGTATCTCCGCCAGCAGTTCCGTGACATCTACGGCGGTGACAACCCGCCCGATTGGAAGGTGCAGACGACGTTCGTGCCCGCGCTCCAGGATGCAGCCGAGATTGCGGTCCGCGATGGTCTGCGTCGTCTGGGCGGCCGCAATCTGCAGGCGGCGCTGGTCGCAATCGATCCGCAGACCGGCAATCTCCTCGCGATGGTCGGCGGATCCGATTTCGCGGTCACTCCGTACAACAGGGCCTATCGCAGCAAGCGACAGCCGGGCTCGGCATTCAAGCCGTTCGTCTACGCGGCCGCCCTCGAAAGCGGCTTGTCGCCGGTGTCGGAGATCGATGGCCTGCGCCAGGTGGCGATTCAGGCGCCGGAGGGTGTCTGGATTCCCCGCGATGAACGGGCGAGCGGACAGGATGCGCTCACGCTGCGCGAGGCGCTGCTCGAATCCAACAACGCGGCTGCCGTCAGGCTGCAGCAGCAGATCGGCACGAGGCCGGTGCTCAGACTGGCGAGCGACCTGGGCGTGAACGACCAGCCCGACGTGCCGTCGCTCGCACTGGGGAGCGGTGTCGTCACGCCGCTCGATCTGACCACGGCGTATGCGGTGTTTCCCAATCTTGGATATCGCGTGCGGCCGCGTGGCCTCGTCAGCGTCATCAACGCGAGCGGCGAGACGGTTCATCAGACCCACATCGAGCGCGAGCAGATCCTGCCGGAGCCGGTGGCCTTTCAGATGATCACCATGCTGCAGGACGTGGTCCAGCGGGGCACGGGTGCTGGGGTGCGGGCGCAGGGTGTCCGCGGCGACATCGGGGGAAAGACCGGAACCACGAGCGAGTACCGCGACGCCTGGTTCGTGGGCTTCAGCACGTCGGTCGTGGTCGGCGTGTGGGTGGGCTACGACCAGCCGCACACGATCGCGGAGGGCGCCTCAGGCTCACGGGTCGCGCTGCCGATCTGGTCGGACTTCATGCGCCGCGCCGCACGACGTCTGCCTGCCGTACCCTTCGTGCCACCCGAAGACATGCGCGGCGAGCAGATCTGCATGATCTCGTATCACCGCGCGCTCGACGGATGTCCGTCGTACACCGAGTACTTCAAGGACGGCGATTCGGTGCCGACGCAGTTGTGCGAGCTGCACTCAGGCAGCCTGCAGCAGCGCGCGGAGCGCGCCATCCAGGGCGTGATCGGTGCGCTCAGCAGGAGCATTCGCGGGATCTTCCGTTGACGCTGCCGACACGATGCTGGTGGTGCGGGACTGATCCGCTCTACATCGCCTATCACGATCAGGAATGGGGTCGTCCTGTCACGGACGATCGGCGTCTCTTCGAGAAGATCTGCCTCGAAGGATTTCAAGCGGGCCTCAGCTGGATCACGATCCTCCGCAAGCGCGATCATTTCCGCGCGGCATTTCACGGCTTCGACATCGATCGGGTGGCGCGCTATACGGCCCGTGACGTCGAGCGGCTGCTGAAGAACGAGGGCATCATCCGGCACCGCGGAAAGATCGAGTCGACGATCAACAACGCGAAGCGCGCGCGAGCGCTGCAGAAGGAATGCGGTTCGCTGTCGGACTACTTCTGGCAATGGCAGCCGGAGTCGTCGTCGCGGCCGCGTCGCATCACGAAGCAGGTGCTCATGACGATGGCGACGACGGCCGAATCGATTGCACTCAGCAAGGATCTTCGCAAGCGTGGATGGACCTTCGTCGGTCCGACGACGATCTACGCGTTCATGCAGGCGATGGGCCTGGTGAACGATCACGTCGAGGCGTGTGAGTTCAGAGCGGTCGCGGCCCGTCCCGCGGCACGGGCCGTACGCTCCTAGCTGGAGAGTCGGACCGACTGCCGGACGCGACGGAACGCGTCCTGATATGAAGACGCCTCCGACTGCGGTGCGACACCGATCAGGAACAGCAGGCGCCCATCTGACAGCCTCGTCGTGGTCAGCGATATGGTCTCGTTCTGACCGGTTGCTTCCGAGATGTTCGACATCGTCGTGCGAAGTGCTGACCGGCCGTCGATCGAATCCCGTGAATAGCTCCCGCCGAACTTCAGCTGACGGTTGCTTTGTGTCAGCGAGGTGATGAGCGCATCGGTATCACGCTTCAAGTCACCGGTGCCTTTGTCGCCGATTCCGATCTGCACGCCGTGGGTAAACGTCTCGCCGTCGTAGCCGCCCTCGGGCGCGTAGGTCACACCTTTGGCGTCGCCGCCTACTTCCTGCCAGTTCGTGGGAACGCTCAACTGCAGGAAGTCGAGTGGACGGGAAGTGCGGAAGTCGTTTGAGGGCGGCGCGACCTGGACCGGTGTCCGCGATGCCGTCCGCGTGGGACCGGTTTTCGCTTGTCCCTTGGCGATCTCTTCGGCCGTGTACGCATGACCCATCCCTTTGATCCGCTGCTGCATCGACGCGAACTGACCGCTATCGGCGTTGCCCTGCACGCGCAGCGACGTGGCTTCGCGCGTGATCGCTTCGTATCTGTTCTTCGGGTTCGGGTGGTCGCTCAGAAACTGCGGTGTCTGACCGCCGCCCTCGGCCTCGATGGTCTTGAACATGTTGGCCATCTCGCGCGGCTGATATCCCGCGCGCGCGAGAATCTGTGCGCCGAGGATATCGGCCTGCGATTCGTACTCACGGCTGTACTTCAGGAAGTACGTGCCGAGCGTGAGCTGCGTGCCCTGCGAGATCACGCTGCCCGCGGTTCCGCCCACCACCGCGCCGGCGACCTGGCCGAGGATGGATCCAATCTGGAACTTCTGTCCCTTGGTGGCCTGCGCCGTTCCATGACGAAGCGCCACGTGCGAGATCTCGTGCGCCATGACGCCGGCCATCTCACCCTCGCTCATGGCCGCTTCGATCATGCCGCGGTTGAGGAACATCGGACCGCCCGGCAAGGCGAACGCGTTGATCTCTTTCTGGTTCACGACGCGGAACGTGAACGTGAATTCGGGGTGTCGGAATTCGGGTGGAATCGCGGCCACCAGCTTGGTGCCGACCTGGGCGACGTACTGGTCCAATCGGGTGTCGTTGAGAAGCGGATACTGCTTCGTGACCTCGGCGGCAGCCTCCTTACCGAGTTTCACGTCGTCCGAGACGGGGTAGCCGTTTTTGGGCGCGACGATCTTCGTTTGCCCCATCACGAGGATGGCGCAGACGATTGTCATTGCGAGAGTCGAAAGAACAGTCGATTGACGAGTGGATGATGTGCGCACAACCATCTCCCCAGTAGTGCAAGCGATATGACGCACGATGCGTCAGCGGCGGATGACCAGGCCGACGGTAACGCGCCAGAAACTGAGCCGGGCACCTTCCTCGCCGTTGGCGTCATTCACACCGCGACTGAACGTGCGGAAGTGCCTCAGTTCGAAGCGAAGGCCGGTGCGTTCGCTTACGAGTCCAATGGCTCCTGCTCCAAGGTTCATGCCAAGTGAATTGTCGTCGACGGGAGGTACGCCCGAACCCAGATACGTAATGCCTGTGTGTATAAGACCGAGGCCGCTGACGACATAGGGTCTGAGCGAGTACCCGGTTACTCGAAGCGGAGCCGCAACGATGACGCTGCTGTGGAGTGTCAGGACGGTGCTCCCGCTGATCAGGCTGCCCTGGGGGTTCTCGTGCTCGAAGAATCGCGGGACGTAAGCGAAGTCGCCGTCCACTCCGAGCAGGCCGCTACCCAACCAGCCCGCGCCCCCGCCGAAGATTACATGCGCGGTATCGGTGGCATGGTCGAGATCGGAGAACGTCGTCTTCCCGGCGAACGTGGTGCCGATGAACGGATTGAAGATGTAGTCGGCGTGGGCGTGGCGGGACAGACCGCACAGGACCATGGCAAGAAGGATCGTGGTGCCGCGCCCGGCGCGTGGGAGAACCCTCAAGGCACGAACGATCTCAGGAAGATGCGCGCGAAGGGCGAGGTGGTGACGTCTCCGGCGCTGAGGGTGAACGGCGCGCTCAACCCGTCGCTGTTGGCCAGCAGGATGAACGTCAGCCCGCGGTTCGGCACCTTGATGATGAGCGAGGAATACGCGTCGTTGATGAGACCGAACTGCCAGACCAGCGGTTGTCCGTTATACGCCTGCACGAACCATCCGAGGCCTGTTGGCAGGGGCACGGGACCGGCGAACGTCTGCGTCCATGCCAGGTTTCGGCTGGCCGGGGAGAGCAGGAAACCGTAGGTGAGCGTGATATCGAAGTTGGCCAGATCGCGGACCGTCGTCACGATGCCGTCTGACGCATCGACAGCCCGACCCCGGTAGTCAGTGTTTCGCACCGGCCGGTAGTTCACCATGCGATACGGCACCGCGACGCGACGGAGCGTCGCCCGGTATCGATCGAGGCGAGCCGCGCCGTAAAGCGTCGCATCGTCGGGACCAGGGGTCAGAAACGTCTGCCCTGGAACCGAGTCGAGCATCACGAACGGATCGAAGACTTCGTCGGCGAGCAACTGACTGTACTTCTTGTCGCCGCACTCCTCGATCACACCAGTCAGGTCGGCGAAGCGTTCCGGCGCGTAGTGGAAACCGCCGATGGGTGCGGTGTGACTCAGCAGTTGCTTAATTGTGGTTGCCGGCTCCTGATAGAACGGCGTCCAACGTATCACGCGGTCGTTGAGCTCCGCGTAGCCTTCGTCCATGCACTTACGGAGCAGCATGGTGGAGCCGAAGATCTGTGACAGCGGACCAATTGGGTAGGGCGTCAGGGGAGACGTAGGGATCGCAGCTTCGACGTCCTGTCGTCCGAGATAGGCTTCCCAGACGACAGCTCCGTCCTGGACGATCGCGGCAGATATCCCTGGAATGCCCGCCTCCACCCGGTAAGCGTCGAGATAACGCTCAAAGAGCGAAAACGACAGACTTTGGGCGGACGCAGGCTGCCCGGAGACAACAATGCCGAGCAGCACGAGGGAGATGCTGACAGTACGCACCACTGTTGTTACCAGAATTGCTGCTGAATAATAGCACTGCGGACGAGATTAGTAGTAGGGATGTGGTGCGACGTGTGGTACATTCGTCTCCCGTCGACGACGTGACTTGATGCGACACGTTTCTGCGCAAATGCGGCTCTGTGGGCTGGCGTTGCTGGCGGTGATGTGCCTGTCGTCGGGGGACCGGCTTCACGCGCAGGCGGGCCAGGCGCTTCGGGTCACCCCGATCGTGCACCCCGATCAAGTCCTCATCTCATTCGAGCTGACCGACGGCCTGACCGATGACGTGAGGCAGGCGATTCTCAGCGGCCTCAAAACCACTTTTACGTATACGGTCGAACTGCGGCTCGATGTACCAATCTGGGTGGATCGGACGATTGCGACGGCTACGGTCACGAGCAGCGTCGAGTACTACAACCTCGAACGGGAGCACCATCTCGTTCGGATGCTCGATGGCCGGACCGAAGATGCCAAGGTGACCGCCGACGAGGCGGTCGTCCGCAAGTGGATGACGAGCTTCGATCGACTTCCGCTGTTCAGGACCTCCTTGCTCGAAGCCAATCGGGAATACTACGTGCGGGTCAGCGCTACCGCGAGACCGAGCAACGGGTCCATCCTCTGGCCCTTCGGCAGCGGCACGTCGGCGCAAGCCAAGTTCACGTTCGTCCGGTGAGCCCTCCCGCCAATTAGACGCATTCCGCTGGCGCCTCCCGTCGTACGACGCGGAGGGAACGGCGAAAGATCAACGTCCCCGTTCTTTCACTGTTCCCTCCGTTCTCGCCATCAATACGACACGGTGACGCGAAGGACGCCAGAGTTATCGCTCAGGAAGTCGTCGTTGATACCGAGATAGAGTCGTCCGCCGCCGCGCGCGCGGTACGGACCGGGCTCGGCGCCGATGAAGAAATAGTCGGTGCCGTTGCCGATGCGTCCAATGAGCGCAGCTGCGGGGCGATCAGGAAGAGGACGGCCGTTGTTGCGCGGCGAGTTCCTTTCGCCCTCTGCTCCGTCACGACGATTCGGTCCCCAGCGGACTTCGCCGGAGGCGGCGAAATAGATCGGCTGACCGGGACGGAGATCGATGCCAGAATCCGTCCACTGCGCGCGCGCGTCGACGTTCACCACACGCTCGCGCATGCCGCGCGGGATTGCGACTGGACCTGGACTCTCGACGCGGTCGTTAGGGTCGCGGTCCCGATCACGATCGCGATCGAAGAAGGAGTCGCGGTCGTTGAACTCGATGCGATCGATGTCGTTGCGTGGGATGCGAATGGTGCGTCGACGTCCGCCCTCACGCTCTTCGAATTCGACCTCGCGTCCGGAGACGCCGATCAATTCGCCCTGTATCCGACGACCGTTGTTGAAAACCAGCGTGTCTGCGAAGAGCGACGCGGTCGAAAGAACCAGGGACAGGCCAAGCACTGTGAGTTGTGCCTTCATCATTCACCTCGTAGCGGGCCGCGGTGCCCGACTTGTGGGTCGATCCACAAGAGGGTGGAGCGGTCACGTCGAACCCTTGAACCGCAGTTCTTCTGGCCGCGAGATCGGAGCGGCCAGTCCCAACGTACCTAGCTGCTTACCGTAAGCCCCTACTGCAGGATTCGGGCCGAGGCGCAGGTTTCATTAGACGTGAGGGAACGCGCGTGCCAGTTCGTCGATCAGCGGACGCTGTCCTCTGAGGATCTTCTGTCGGGCCTCGCCGGGGGCGAACCAGGCCGCGCGATCGACCTCGGGAAACGTCTGCTGATGCCCTGATCGGGGCGGCCACTCCATGCGAAACGTGTTGCTGGTGAGAGAGGAGGTGTCGAAATCGCTTTCGATCGCCCACGCATGCACAACCTTGCCACCGGCCTGGCGGACCGGCGTCAGCGGGATGAAGTTTCCGTCAGGGGCGGCCCCTGTTTCCTCGGCGACCTCGCGGCGCGCCGCCGCCAGCGCGTCCTCGCTCTCCCCGATTTCGCCTTTGGGTATCGACCACGCGCCGTCGTCTTTTTTCGCCCAGAACGGCCCACCGGGATGGACGAGCAGGATCTCCAACCCGGTGGTCCCCCGGCGGAACATCAGCAGGCCGGCACTGGTCTTGGCCATAGGAAACGGAAACCGGGGTCAGATCTTGATTTTTGCACGAGGCAACCGGGGGCAGATCTTGATTCTTGCGCGTCACCGTCGCGCACGCCAATGCTGGCGCACGAGGAGGAATACGATCACGGCGACGGTCACGGTCAACGCCGCGAGCCCCAGCCCGACGACCGTCAGGAACACGAGATAGGCGACGTGTTCGCTCATGACTGAACGAGCCATGATGCAACAGCGGCGTTGACCTGCGCACAGCGACGTGTGACCATCCCCGGGGAAAAATAGAGAAGTGGAAGAAGTAGAGAAGTGGACGCGCATGGAGGCGTGAGGATGAGATCCGATCGAGTGACCGTCGTGGTTGCGCTTGGGATCGTCGTGGCGTGTGGCGTTGCATCGGCTCATGCCCAGACGACGCGCGATGCGGCGGCGTGCTCAACGCTGATGCAGCTGCAGATCCCGGGGCTGGCGCTGTCGATGACCAAGGCGGAATGGTTTCCAGCCGGGTCGACGCCGCCCGCGGGTGGACCCGCTGCGCCGGCGTCCACGTTGAAACTTCCCGCATACTGTCGCCTCGATGGCGTGCTCGATCGTCGCACCGGGTCTGATGGCAAGACCTACGGCATCGGCTTCGCGCTTGCACTGCCTGGCGACTGGAACGGCCGTTTTCTCTTCCAGGGTGGCGGCGGGTTGAACGGATCAGTACAGCTGCCGCTCGGTGCGACCGCTGCGGGATCGATGCCGGCACTCGTGCGCGGCTTCGCAGTGGTCTCGACCGATACCGGCCACACCGGCACCGGATTCGACGCGAGCTTCATGCGTGATCAGCAGGCGAGCCTCGACTTCGCGTATCAGGCGGTCGGGCGTGTCGCCCTCCTTGCCAAACAGATCATCGCGCAGCATTACGCCAAGCCGCCCGATCATTCGTACTTCGCCGGCTGCTCGACCGGTGGTCGCGAAGGCATGCTGATGGTGCAGCGGTATCCGACGTACTTCGACGGCGTGATCTCAGGCGCGCCTGCGATGCGCACGAACTTCTCGGGCATCGGCGATCAGTGGGTCGCGACGATGATCAATCAGGTCGCACCGAAGGATGCGACAGGGAAGGCACAGACGCGGCAGGCGCTGTCAGATGCCGACAAGAAAGCGGTGATCGATGGCGTGCTCAACGCGTGCGACGCCGGCGACGGGATCAAGGACGGCATGATCTTCAACACGAAAGCGTGTCGATTCGATCCGAAGACGCTGGTCTGCTCGGGCGCGAAGGCCGACGGATGTCTGTCGTCGGCGCAGGCGACGGCGCTCGAAAAAGCCTTTGCCGGCCCGAAGGACTCGAAGGGGCGCCAGGTGTATCCCGGCTTCTTCTTCGATACCGGCATCGCGGCCACGCAAGGGATCCCGGGACTCTTGCAGGGCGGATTGAATCCGGTTGGTCCGCCGTTTTCCGCGACCGAGATCGACGTCGATCGGCTGGCCGAGGCTGCCGCGAGCGATCCCGGCGGCATCCTCACCGCGACGTCGAGTTGGATCGACCTCAACACGTTCTCCAAGCATGGCGGCAAGCTGCTCTTCTTTCACGGCAACAGCGACCCTTGGTTCTCGGCGCTCGACACGATCGACTACTACGAGCGCATGACGAAGGCCAATGGCGGCGCCGAGCAGGTACGGAGCTGGAGCCGTTTGTACCTGTCGCCCGGGATGGGGCATTGCGGCGGAGGCGCGGGGGCACTCGACAGCTTTGATCTGCTCACTGCGATGGTCGACTGGGTCGAGAAAGGCGCGCCGCCTGATTCGGTCACGGCCACCGGTCGCGCGTTTCCAGGACGCAGCCGTCCGCTGTGCGGCTATCCGCAGCACGCGCATTACAAAGGACAAGGGGATTCGCAGGACGCCAGGAACTTCGAGTGTCGAGACTGAGGTGCAGGCCATGGTGATTCGTCTGACAGCGTCCGTCGTCGCAGTACTCGTGCTCGTCTCAGCGAGACCGGTGCTCGCACATCACAGCAATGTCGCCTTTGCCGTCGAGACGGTGCTCGAAGCCAAGGGCGTGGTGAAGGAATGGCAGTGGAGCAATCCGCATACGTGGCTGATCATGATCGTTGATGACGGCAAGGGTGGCGGTGTGGAGTGGGCGATGGAAGGACGTGCGCCGGGCGTGCTGCTGCGCGCGGGGTGGACGCCGAAGGTGCTCAAACCCGGCGATAAGATCACCGTGCACTACAGCCCGTCCAAGGATGGCAGCAAGGTCGGTATGATCGCGCGTGTCACGCTGGCCGACGGCAGGGTTCTCGCGAACGCGCCGAACGACTGAGGTCGATCATGCACGCGACAACGACGCGCTCGATCGTGACCGCGGTGATCGTCAGTGCGGCCATGGCATCACTCACTGCTGGTCTTGCGGCGCAAGCCGCTCAGACGCCGCCCGACTTCTCGGGCGTCTATCGCCCGATCAATGCGTTTGGCCCGCCTGCGGCCGGACGTGGAGCGGCACCGGCGCCCAGGCCAGCTCCCGGGCAGCCGCTTCCACCGCCTACACGGACCGCACCGCTGTCGGATGGATCGCGAGGGCGCGCGGCCGACGCGCCGCAGCTGACACCCGAGTACATGGCCAAATGGCAGGCGATCAGCAAAGCCCGCATCGCTGGCGACGCGTCGTCGGACAACACGGCACGATGTCTGCCCCCCGGCATGCCGGCGATGATGAACATGGCCTACGGCATGGAGGTCATGCAGACCAGGGACAAGATCACGTTCTTCAGCGAGCTCAACGACGCGCTCCGTCGCGTGTATCTCGATGGCCGCAAGCCGACCCAGGCGATCCTCGACGACCCGACGTATGCGGGCTATTCCACCGGGCATTGGGAAGGCGACACGCTCGTGGTCGACACGGTGGCCTTGCGCGACAACAGCTATATCGAAGGCTTCTCGCCGCACAGTGATCAGATGAGTGTGCACGAGCGCATCCGCTTCATCGAGGGAGGCTTCCTCGAGGATCAGATCACGGTGAACGATCCCAAGGCGCTGGTGAAGCCATGGACGACGGTCAAGCGCTATCGAAAGGCGGCACCTGGCGACGATCAACTGCGTGAGTTCGCCTGTGCCGAAGGCATCGAGCACGCGAAGTAGACAGCGTCTCTCGATGCTGCGGTCGTACACCGCGGCCGACGCGCTGACGATCGGCAACGCGGTTTGCGGCAGCATCGCCATCTTTCTGTGCCTCGACTACCTCGCGACCGGCAGCCCGCGCTACATGTGGGTAGCCTTCGCGATGCTGCCGCTTGCGCTCGTGTGCGATGTGCTCGACGGCATCGTGGCGCGAACGCAGCACGGGCGTCAGTCGGTGCTCGGCGGCGATCTCGATTCGCTTGCGGATGTGATCTCGTTCGGCGTCGCTCCGGCCGTCCTGGGTTTCACGTTGGGACTGCGCGGCGGCTGGGATATGGTCTGCCTGACGTACTTCATCGTCTGCGGCGTTAGCCGTCTCGCGCGGTTCAACGTCACGGCCTCGACGCTTGCCGACAGCCACACGGGGAAGGTGAAGTACTTCGAGGGCACACCGATCCCGACGAGCGTCATCATCGTCGGCGTGCTGGCGATCGCATTCTGGCAGGGACGCGTCGAGGACGCGCTGTGGTTCGGATCCGTGCGCGTGGGCCCGGCGACCCTGCATCCGCTGGTGCTGTTGTACGTGGCGAGCGGCAGCGCCATGATCAGCACGATGCGTCTGCCGAAGCTCTGAAATACGTAGGGGCCGCCTCTAGGCGGCCCCTCGACTGGAGGAGATCGTGCGAACGAGACTGTTGCTGGCGATCGGTGGCGTCATGATGACCTGTGTGTTCGCCGCGTTGAGCGCCCAGGCGCCCCGTGCCAACAGTGATCTGGCGTCGCGCGTACAGGCGCTCGAGGATCGAGAAGCGATTCGCGCGCTCTGGGCCGACTACGGACGCACGCTCGACGCCCGCGACTTCACGGCGTTCTCGCGGCTCTTCGCGCGCGACGCCGAGTTCGTCGGCGGTCCCGGCTCGCCGGTGCGCGGCCCTGCCGCGATCGGTGCGTTGCTCGAGAAGGCGATCGGCACCAACTATCCGGACTCGCGCGGCCGCAACTTCCATCTGTACTTCAACGCGTCGATGAACCTCCAGGGTGATCACGGCACGGGCCTGAGCAAGGGCGGTTTCGTGATGGCATCGAACGACAACTCGAAGGCCGACTTCCTGCTGCTGGCGACGTACCGCGACGAGTTCGTGCGTGAAGACGGAACGTGGAAGTTCAAGCGGCGCGAAGTGATCGGGGAGATCCCGGTGCCGCGTCGCCCGTAGGCGCCCTCACATACGGGCGGCCCTACGATTTCCCGTCCAACAGCGCGTAGATCCTCTGCACGCCAATGAGCGGAACGCCAGGTCCTTGAATCGGCAGATGATCCTTGTGCTTCGTGAGGTCGGCACGCTTCGACGCTTCTTCAGCTGACACACCCTGCTGCTTCAGCTTGCTGACCTCGCTCCACACGTCGCGCAAGTAGGCCTGGAAGTAGTCGATCTTGGCCTTATCGGTGAATGCCTCGCCGTGCCCCGGCAACACCGTATCGAAATCGAGCTTCTTCAACGCGTCGAGCGAGTCGGCCCACTCGTTCGGGAACGAGTCGCTCATGTTGGAGAGCGCCGCGGTCAGGAAGTCGCCGGTCATCACGACCTTCTCATTCGGCAGATAGACGACGACGTCGCCCGCGGTGTGGCCGCGGCCAAGGTAGCGGATCTGAATCTCACGCTTCCCGCGATACAGCGTCATCTGTGTGGTCAGCGTCACATTGGGCGGCGTCGGCTTGAGCTCTTTCTGTGAGGCGAGGTTGTTCTCGGTGACCTGGAGCTGGGTCTGCAACTTGGTCTTCGCTGCGGGATCGGTCGCCAATCCGATCTGCTTTTTCAGCGTCTCGATCTGGGTGGGCAGGCCGGTCACATAGTTCTGATAGAGCGGCATGCCGATCGAGTTGGCGAGCAGCATGCGCCGGGTGAACTCGTGCCCGATGATCTGCACAGCCGGATCGAAGATCTGATTCCCGTGCGCGTGATCGAAGTGGAAGTGCGTGTTGATGACCGTGGTCACGGGCTTCGATGTGACTTTCTTGATCTCCTCCAGCAGCACCCACGCAGCAGCTGGCGACACGTGGTCGTCGACGACGATGACGTCGTTGTCGTTCACGATGAACGACGAGTTGCCGACGACAGCGAGCGCGCCCGTGCCGACTGCGTGGTACACGCCGTCCTTCACCTTGTTGAATCGGAATGCTTCTCCCGTGTGTGCCGTGCCGGCGGGGCGTCTCGCCTGTGCGGCGACCGCGACGAACGCGAGCACACCGATCGTGAGAACCAGCAGCATTCGTCTCATCGATCTATTCCGCCTTTGCCAGGAAGCTCGCTCCGAGTGCGTTCGCAGCGAGGAGAAACGCAACGGCCATTGCCGCCGACGCCAATACGATGATTACGACGCGAACCAGTGGTTTCATGAACGCTGCTCAGTTGTGGCGGCAACAGTCTACGCCGGATTTGCAGACGTAGTGTCCGGCTTTAGCCGGACCAGCTAAGTGACCTGCGCTGTCACACCTGCCGGCGACCATGGTGGGGGAGGTTAGGGGATGGCTGGCGCCACGATCTGCAGGCATGGAGCGGCCCGCGTGCTCTCGTTCGAAGGTTTCTTACGACGGCGTGAGCGTCTCGAAGGGGGAGATGCCCATGACGACCCGGAGGTGGAGAGTCCCTTCACCCGGAGCCCGTTACTGCGTGCACTGACTCCGAAGCAGGTTGTCCATCGACAGACGATGCTGGGACACCTGCGACGACACGACCGCGGATGACGCCTGGTGTCAGCGCGGGATGACGGCGGTCTCGCCTAGCTGGCGCAGTGCGAGGCGCTCGGGTTCATGGGCGAGCGCACCCTGAAGGCGTTCGATAGGCTCCAAGAACGGCTCGCGACTCAATCGAAACGACTGATGATGCACCGGCACGATCGAGCGTGCGTTCGCCGCGTCGGCCATCGTGACCGCCTGCTCCGGCGTGCAGTGCGCGTAAATCCAGGGATTGTAGGCGCCGATCGGCATCACGGCTGCATCGAAGGGGCCGAAGCGACGATGGTCTCGAAACACGCTCGTCATCGCCGTGTCGCCCGCGATGAGGAGCCGTCGTCCCTCTCGCTCGACGACGAAGCCGCCGTAGCCGCGCCAGGTGTCTCGCGCCACGCGGGCACCCCAGTGCTTGACTTCGATCGCGCGAACCTCAGCGTCGCCGCGCGAGGTGGTAATTCGCGCAGACTCGTTCCAGCGCAGTTCCGTCACCGATCGGTACCGTCGGCGCGGCAGCAGATCGGCGGTGTTCCAGGCCATCACGGCTGCAGGAGCACCGCGCAGGGAGCGGAGCGACGGCGTATCGAGGTGATCGAAGTGGGCGTGCGACACGAGGACCAGATCGATCTCCGGGAGTTCGCGCCGCGTCAGCGCGCATCTGACCAGCCGCAGCGGACCGAGGGTGCCGACCCCGAGGTTGACGCCAATGCGTCGAAAGAGCACCGGGTCGGTGAGAATCCGCAGGCCGTAGAAGTTGATCAGCACCGTCGAGTGCCCGAGCCATGCCAGGGTCAGCGCGTTATCGGACCATGTGTCGGGCCTGGGTTTCTGCGGTGGAGAGGGGATCTGTCGGCCGATTTCCTCGAAGCGCTGGCGGATGAATCGAGCGCCCCATGTCGTGGAGCGGCCGAGGCTGATGGTATCTGTGGCACGTGTCATCAAATCCTGATTAGTATGACGTGGCAGCGCGTCATCGCGTTTCGTGTGCGCGGCTGGCACCTCCAGAAGGACGTGCCTCACGAGTGCCCCGGTGATCACACGAATAGGTCCCAGCCTTCCTGACGCGCTCCGTCGTCGCCTCGTGGCACCGTTGCCGGGCCTCGACGCGCAGTTGCGCATGGCGCCGCGGCCGGTGTACCGAACCGATCCTGCGGTCGCCTCGACGCTGCGCCCTGCCGCCGCGCTTCTCTTGATCTATCGGCTCGATGATGTCTGGCACGTGCCGCTCACGGTGAGAGGCGCGAGCCTCCGGCACCACACCGGGCAGGTCTCGCTGCCCGGCGGGCGACTCGATCATCCGGGCGAGTCGGTCGAAGAGGCCGCACTGCGTGAAGCGTACGAAGAGATCGGCGTCAGTCCGAAGGGGGTCGATCTGCTGGGTCGGCTCACCCCGGTTCCGGTGGTTGTCAGCGGTCATCTCCTTCAACCCGTGATCGGCGTGGCGACGGAGCCTCCGGTGTTCCGGGTCGCTGAACCCGAGGTCGAACGTCTGATCGAAGTGCCGCTGGCGAGACTGCTCGAACGAGACGCCGTGGCCTGGGAAGAGCGCATGCGCACGCTGCCGCCGGCTGGTGTCATGAATGTCCCTTACTTCGTCGTCGAAGGGGCACGTGTCTGGGGCGCGACTGCGATGGTGCTCGCGGAGTTCATCGCGCTGATCGAAGACGCGGCCGCTTGACCCGTGTCACGCGGTGCAGCTTTCGCGAGCTCTCCGTTCTTCGTGTGTCGCGTTCTGTTCGCGCGCTCTCGAAGCCGATGGCGATCACGTCATCCCGAGTGCGCATGTCGACATGCCATCCAAAGCCGAACTGTGCAGACCGAAGCCGGACCAGATAAAGCACACAGCATCTCTGGCCGATGGCCTGGTACAGCCCCTGCAAAGACGGGCTGCGGAGGAGTTGATGGACCCACTTGTAGAACTGCTGGCAGTCGACGAACGTCGCGCACTGGAGTTCTTCGTGGTGTGCCTGAGAGACGTGTCCGAGCCTGATGTCGATCGGCAGGAGTTGATGTACAACGCCAGCGTGCTCGCGCACTACGCGCAGGTGTCGATTCACGCCACTGCCGATATGCCGGCTCCTGCCGATCTCGTCGCGATCTTCGATAACTTCGTCGCCGATACCACCTTCGTCGAAGACAGTCTCATCATGGAGACGGCTGCCGCGCAGTGCCTGCTCCTGACCGGATTCTTCGAAGACCAGATGCGCGGGCGTCACAACATCCGCTGGTACGCGGAGCTCGGCGCAGGCTTCTTCAATCGCGCCGCGACGTGTCAATCGTCCTCGCAGAAGGCGAGGCTGCTCGTCATGCTGGCGCGTCACTTCGAGCCGTGGCGTCAGCGGCATGCGAGGCTCGGTCGCGAGCTCCGCGATCAGCCGTACCTCCTGGCGCCGCGATTCCTTATGTGAAGGAGTGAAGGACTAGGAGTTCAGCGGCCGGGCGGGGTCACTCGCGCTTTGTTAGGTTTGGTTGGCTGCGTCGCCTGACCGGGGGCCGGCACGCTGGTCGGGGGACCGCTCGAATTGTTTCCGCGTCCGCTGCCCCCACTGCTCTCGCCGGAGTTGCCCGTGCCTGGCGGGACGTCTCTGCCGGGTCCACGTCCAGGGCCGGCTTCTGCGGGAAGGTTGAGCAGTGCCTCGGGGCCGCGCTTCAACGCTTCCTGCACGCGAGCAAGGGCGGCGCCGGGGCTGTGTCCAAGCTGCACGAGCTGCGTAAGGGCGACAATCGCCACCGCACGGCGATCGCGCTGGGCCAACTCGGATACTGCCCTCAACACGTTGTCAGTCACGCCAGATTCGAGGGCATCGGCGGCGACCGACAATTCCGCATCCCCGGTTCCCGGCTGGCCCTTCATCACCTGGCTGGCGTGTTCGAGAACGCCCTCGCGACGCTCGATGGCGACGGCGATGCGCTCGAGCGGGTAACCCTTGGCCTTGCCCTCGGCGACCTTGCCTTCGAGGAGGCTCACGGGAACACCGGCCTGCCGCGCCCGGGCCAGAGCGGAATTGATGCGATCTTGAGGCGGTTGCGCCTGTGCGACCACCAGGCCGCCACACGCGAACCACACCATCATCAGCAGGGTGACCGGAATCCGGATGTCCGTTCGACGCATTTCCATCATCCGCGTTTGATAGAGAGACGACCGGGCCTTTGTTCGGTCACTTCATGATGACTCAGCTGAGACGCGAGCGCTTCGCGGGCCCTGAGCACGCGCATTTTCAGGGCGCTGACGGAGGCTTCGAGCATCGAGGCCATGTCCTCGTACGAGAGCCCCTCGACGTAGTGCATCAGGAACGCTTCCCGCTGGACTACCGGGAGTTGATCGAGCGCCCGCCGCAGTTCCAGGCGGAGGCCCGCGCGCTCCGCACGCTCCGCAGGTCCTTCCCTCGAATCCGGCACGGGTGGGGCATCATCGAGCGCGACGAGCCGGCGGCGTGGGTCTTTCAAGTAGTCGAAGCAGCGATTGCGCAGCGTTCGAAAGAGCCAGAGTCGAAAGCGTTCCCGGTCGCGGCAGGCGGACAGGTTGGTATATGCGCGAACCAAGGCATCCTGCACCATGTCGGCCGCCGTGTCGTGGTCGCCCACCATCGACACGGCGTACCGATACAGTCCGACCTGATAGCGTCGCACCAACTCCGCAAACTGATCGGTGTCGCCATCGAGCACGAGCGCGATGAGGACCTTGTCGTCGTCGGGCGGCATCACATCACGACGAGCACAGCAACGAGTCCACCCATGCCATCGTCACGCCGTCCTGCGACCGAGGCGGGCACGAACCAGTCGCCGCGTGCATTTCGGAACGCGTAGTGATACACACCTTTCGGCAGCGGGAGACGAATCGTCCACTCGG
The DNA here is from genome assembly GCA_035263125.1 of Vicinamibacterales bacterium. Lineage (GTDB taxonomy): Bacteria > Acidobacteriota > Vicinamibacteria > Vicinamibacterales > UBA2999 > Gp6-AA40. The sequence continues at coordinate 3,633 of DATFRP010000330.1, read as the reverse complement.
TGCCTTCGCGCGTCATCGGCACGGGTTGCCACTGGTTGAAGTCGCCAGCAATCAGCAGCTCGTCGCCGGGCGCGTCGGCGAGCGGGATCCGAATCAATACAGCATCCGGCTCGAGCTGTGGCGTGATGATGATTGTGCGTGCGACACGACCGAGCCGGCGCGTCAACCCGACGTTCCACGTCCGACGCACGGAATTCCAATAGAGGGGATCGGGCGCTTCCTGACGCACGCCCGCCCAGAGCGTCGATCGGGCGCCGACTGCGGCGTTGACGCCCACGCCCCAGGCAACGGTGTTCAACTGATCGCTCAACCACTTGCCGGTGTGTGCCCAGACCTGGAGCGGCGTGCCGCCATAGGCCACAGATCCGCCCACGAATGGAAATGTCCCCTCGGCGGCATGCACCCACTTCAGGTCGGCCTGGGCACGGACTTCTCCCGTATACACGGCGCGCGCGCCGGTCTCGAACACACCTCGGTTCTCGATTTCGCTGGCGAAGTCGAGCGTCTCACCACGCCATCCACCGCGCAGTTCGATGCGGCTCGATCCGGCATTCACGCCGGCGAAGGGGATCGCGTCGATGGTGCCGCCGCGCCCCGTCAGTTCGGCGACCACATCTCGAAACACGAAGCCGTGTGCGTCGACGTCAGCTCCGATGAAGGCACGTCGATCGCCGGATTCTCGCAGGGTGAAGCGACCGCCTGCGCCAACGGCGCCCCAGATCGGATCGCCGTCGCGCAACGGCGCCGCCGCGGTGCCATACACCCACGAACCGCGGGCCGCTTCATATCGAAGCGAACCCATTGCGTTGTTGGTACCGACGTTGATCGACACCGGGTCGTAGACGATCCGGCCCGCGGAGAGATCGAGTGAAAGTCCCTGCGCGCACACCGCCGGGGCGAACACGACACTCGAGCCTGCCAGCACCAGACTCGGGAGAATCGCGCGCCGCATCATGAGCGCGCGTGATCGGGAGGTAAGAGGGCGATACGACTGTTGGTACCGCCAAAGCCATCATCCACGGCCTGCGCGTATGGATCGGGGACCCAGCGTTGACCATCGATCACGAACGCGTAGTCGTGCACGCCGAGTGGAAGTGGCAGCGTGATGGTCCAGATCCCGGGCGCGGACTGATGAAGCTCATATTGCGGTTGCCAATTGGTGAAGCTCCCAGCCAGTTGGACGGTGGAGGCTTCTGACGCCTGCAGCCGGAACTGCACGAGCAGCGTCTGGCTTCCCTGCGATCGGCCTTGTGTCGGCGCCGATGCACTCCGTGGTTTCGAAACGGGGATGAGGATCGCTGCGACTGTGACAGCCGCGGCCGCGACGATCACGTACGCAGGGCGGAAACGAAATGAAATCTCGCGCGTGGTCCAGACGCGTCGGGTCGCGCGCGCCAGGAAGGATGGGCGGCGCGACGTGCGCAGATCGCCCTGATGGATGCTGCGCATGACGGCGGCCGTCAGATCAGGGGCCGGCCTTTCATCGATGAACGCCCGCGTCTCTTCGATCGCGCGCTCGAGCGCGTCGACGTGCGCGCGTTCGTCTGGCGACAGCGTCCGGCGATCCACGGCGCCATCGAGATAATCGTCGATTCGGTGCGTCATCAGCGTCCCTTGCCGGGCGGCCCCGAAGGGCTGACCCCGACGGACTCGACACCCGCGCTTGATTAGTGACGAGTGGTCGAAGCCACTCGTCACATTACGCACATTGTCTCTCGGGTCGGGCGCGGCTGCACGCAGAAGAGGATAACCGCGCCGGCACCTCAGCCATACGGGAAAGGCCAGAGGGCGCGTAGGGGCCGCCTTCAGGGCGGCCCGTCGGTTCTACTTCGCCTTGTGCGATGACTCGATCAGCACGAGGCCGTTCGGCAGCTTCAGCCGATCGCCGAACCCACCGAGGTTGTAGCCTTCACGGACGGTGCCCGTGACCACCACGCGAGCACCTTTCCGCGGCACGCCGTTGTCCGACACGATCCACAGCTTGCCGGTATTGTCGTCCAACTGATATGCGCCGCGGCCGATGAGCGAGTAGCTGTCGACGACAGCGCCACTCAGTTTGACCTCGCGATTGCGATAATGCCCGGGGTCCGCCAGCACCTTGTTGATCGTCCGGGCCCCGCAGGCCGCCGACAGCACCGCTGTGACGACCAGCATGGCGAGCCCGAACGATCGCATGAATACCTTCATCGCTGTACCTCTACTCGTGCGTGTCACGCCGGAACGACTAGAACAGCACCGCGACGTCGAGGATGAAGCCGCGGTCGTTGTAGACTACCGCGCGACCGTCGATGATACCGCGATGATAGCCCTGCGGAACCACGACGAGCTGAGGCTCGAGGTACACCGGCACCGGACGAACTCTGCGCTGCCAGCCCACCGGCAGGTAGCCGCCTCTGTTGTAGTACACGCGGGCCACGCCCCGCGGCAGAGGACGATAGTAGGGCCGATAGTAGTCGCGAATCACGACCACATCATGCGGTCGGAAGTATCCGCGGTGGGTCTCGTAGACGACGACCTCACGGCCACGCTTGTGATGGTGCCCTTTATCGCCGGCGTCAGCACGACCCGCGAACACCGTTCCGCCGAGAAGCACGCTGGTCACAATCACAGTCAGTAGCGGTTTCACGTCCCACCTCCGTGTTTGAAGACGTCCTGGGGGAGTCCTCGCCCTCCCTGAAGGCAAGCTTGCTGCCAGCCGTCTGGACCGGTCCAACACGTGAAAAAACAAGGAATTTGTGCCATTCGCCCTCGCGATCGAGGAGGCGTCACCGCCCTCGCCAGGGGACGGCCGGGTCGTCCTATGAGGTCACGTCGCCGGTGCTATGCTGCCCTCGGATCTGGAGGCGAGGAGGCAGTCATGGTTCGATCCGCGATTGCGCTCGGATCGGCAGTCTGCGGCGTGGCACTTCTCATCACGTTCGTCGATGCGCAGACGATCGCCTCAGGGCGTCTGCCGTGGGGCGATCCCGACCTCGAGGGCAATTGGACGAACGCCACGCTCACACTTTTTCAGCGTGCCCCCGAGCTCGGCACGAAGGCGTTCTTCACCGCAGAAGAAGCAGTTGCCTTCGATCGACAGCGCGTGCAGGCCACCAATGCGGATCGTCCATTGCGCGCGGGGGAAGTGGGAGCCTACAACGATGCGTTCTTCGAACGCGGCCTCCGGGGCGTCAAGACACGTCGCACCTCCTTGATCGTCGCCCCCCCTGACGGACGCATCCCGCCGTTGACGCCAGAGGCACAGACACGCGTCGAGCAACGACAGCGGGAGGAAGCGCTCCATCCCGCCGATCGGCCCGCCGATCGATGGCTGACGGAGCGATGCATTCTCTTTGGCGCCACGGTGCCGATGCTGCCGGAGCCGTACAACAACAACTACCGGATCGTGCAGAGTCCCGGGATCGTGACGATTCTCGTGGAGATGAATCACGATGCCCGGGTGATCCCGGTCGACGGACGGGCGCCGATCGATCGACGAATCGAACAATGGACTGGCAGCTCGCGCGGCCGATGGGAAGGCGACACGCTCGTCGTCGACACCACGAATTTCAAGTTCAACGACAAGAGTCGCTTTGGCGTCCAGTATCTCAACGGTCTCAGTGACGAGCATCTTCGCGTCGTCGAGCGGTTCAC
>DATFRP010000329.1:0-23542 GCA_035263125.1 Vicinamibacterales bacterium | reverse complement strand
TGCGCACGGTTCTCGACCCCGAGTTTCGACAGCAGATGTGCGACGTGCGTTTTCACCGTCTCCTCACCGATGTCGAGGGCGGCGGCGATCTCACGATTCGAGAGGCCGAGCGCGAGCTGACGGAGCACGTCGGTCTCGCGCTCGGTGAGGTCGTCCGAATCGGAGGAGGCGACGAGCTGACGCGCCGCTGACGGATCGATGTACGTCTTGCCCCTGGCGACCGCACGCACCGCCGCCAGCAGGATCTCGGGCTCCGCATCCTTGCGCACGTAGCCGGACGCACCCGCCCGCAAGGCGCCCATCAGGCGCGCTTCATCAACAGAGGCGGTCAGCGCGATCACGCGTACCGCCGGCGCCCGAGCGAGCGTCCTCCGCGTCGTCTCGATGCCGTTCAACCCGCCGGGCAGCAGCAGGTCCTGCAGGACGACATCGGGCTGCCACGCCTCGAGATGCTCGAGCAGTTCTTCGCCGCTCGACGCGATGCCGACCACTTCCAGATCGGGGAACGATTCGAGATACGCCTTCAGGCTGCGCGAGACGACGCGATGGTCGTCGACGAGCGCGATCGAAATAGGGTTCATCTGTCGAACTACCCGCCGCCTGCGGCGTTGGCGTCGCGTTTCCATATGATGAGCGCGAGCCAGATGACGAACACACGGATCGGCAGCGGCCACGTCTTCGGCAGCTCGATGGTGGCGTTTCGTTTCCACGCACTGTCCTTGACGAGCGAGCCTATCTTCGTGTCGCCGTCGAGCAGCACGAACGTGCGGCGCCAGATGGATTCCCTCCGCAGCGTGTACTCCCGTCCATTCCAGGACACGACGAACTGGGCCCTGAAGGCGCTCGGCTTCGTCGCGCGCGCGAGCACGAGGCCGTCGCGTGCGACCACGAAGTCACCACTCGCCGCGCCCTCGCGATAGACGCGGTGATTGATTCCCTCGACCGAGAGCACGCCTCGCTCGCGCCATGACGACAGGTCGAGACGTGCGAGCCGCCGTGTGCCTTCGAGCAGGTCGAAGTTCCAGGAGTACCAATTCAACGGGACGATCGTCATATGAGCCTCTCCGCGTGGCTCCGCACTCGGTACCATGCGGCGACGAAGCGCGCCGCCGTTACGGCGGCCACGGCCACGACGATCACATACCACGGACGATCCCAGCTGCCAAATGTCACCAGCGCGGCGAACAACGCGACCGAAACACCGATCCACATCCCCGCTTTCATGGCGTAGTCGCGCGAGGTGCTCGCGTCGCACGGAACGGAGAAGGCGACTGTCATGCCCTGGCCGGGCGAACTGTGGACGAGCATACTGCCGCCGACCTCGCCGATGCGCGTGCGCATGTTGCTCATACCCATCCCACGCTCGGCGATGGCTTCCGGATCGCACCCGGCGCCGTCATCTCGGATAGACAATTCCAGATTGTGTTGTGCCGACATGCCCAGGCGCACGGTGACATGCTGGGCCCGCGCGTGACGCGGAATGTTCGAGAGCGCTTCCTGGCCGGCGCGGAAGAGCGCCTGCTGCGCGCCCGGAAACAGCCGATCGCTCGGCGGCATCGTGCCCGCCTCGAGTCGCACGTCGGCGCCGGTGCGGAGGGAGAGGGCATCGCACTGTTCCTTCAGCGCCGCGACGAGCCCGGTGTTCTCAATCGGATCGGCCTTGAGTTGACCGAGCAGCGCTTCCATCTCGGTCATCGCGTGGCGCGCGGAGGCGCGCACCTGTTCGAGGGCTGCTCGAGCGCCGGCAGCATCCGAGGCGAAGCGTTCTTGTGCCGTGGCCGCGGAGGTCTGGATCGCGAAGAGCTGCTGCTTGACCGCGTCGTGGAGGTCGCGAGCCAGCCGCGCGCGTTCCTCGATTCGAGCCGCATGACGGATATTCTGCTCGTACTGCGATCGCAGCGCGTTCAGCGAGCCGTGTTTCGTACGCACGAAGGTCACGGGACCTTGAACATCGTCGCCGATCAGCTGTCTGAACGGTCGATACCAGCGCGGGGCGTGTGAAGCGGTGAGAGAAACGTAGAGCAGCACGATGCCGACGACGATCGGGGTCCACCCGATCACGGGCCATGGCAGCACAGCTACGAGGATGGCTTGCCACTGAACGAAGAACATGACTCCGCCCACCAGATGGGCGGCGGCGAACCAGGTGAGCGCCCGTCGACGACTGAGCGGATCCTCGACGCGCGCGAACCCGGCAGCGCACATGCCAAACGAGACGACGATCGCCGCGATCGTTCGTGCAACCGCGAAACGGCCGACGGGCACTCCCGGAAGATCGACGGCGGTGATCGCGTCCGGCAGGAACCCGAGCGGCCCTCCCCAGTACAGGTACACCAATACTCCGGACACGATCGCAGTCCACGCGTAAATGCGGAATACCAGACGCGTGTCGATGGCGTCGGCGTATTGACCAGTGTGCATGCAGGGAAGTGTATGGCTGTCGTATCGAGCACGCATCCCCGAACGGGCGGAGCGACTCTCCCCCAAGTGGGGGAGGGTGCAATCGCAGTGTAGGCTTCATGACGTAGCCACATGACTCGCCACCACGCCACACCCGCACTGCCGCTGCTGCGCGATCGCATCCGCCCGGGCGTGCGCGTGCTCTTCGTCGGGATCAACCCGGGCGTCCGATCAGCGCTGACGGGGCACCACTTCGCCGGATTCTCGAATCGATTCTGGAAGCTGCTGTTCGACTCGCGACTCGTGCCCGAGCGCATCGGCTATCAAGACGACGTGCGGCTGCCGGAGTGGGGCTACGGCATCACCAACGTCGTCGCGCGGCCGACACCCGGAATCGATGCACTCGAACCTCACGAATACGTCGAAGGCCGCGTCCGCCTGCGTCGCAAGCTGCTTCGCTATCGGCCCCCGATCGTCGCAGCGGTAGGACTCACCGTCTTTCGCGCCCTGTTCCCCGAGCGACGAGGGCAGGTGTCAATTGGCGTCCAGCCGGAGAGGATAGGTGACTCCGTGATCTTCGTGCTCCCGAATCCGAGCGGTCGCAACGCGAACTATTCGTATCAGGAGATGCTCGCCGCGTATCGCCGGCTTGCGCGACTTGCCAGGCGCACGTCGTCTCACCGCGAACCCGACCACGACGTGCCGTAAGCCGTGGCGATGCTCTGCAACCGCATGGGCACCTCGGACCAGAGGCCAGCCGACATTGGCAACTGATGGCTGCCGATGAACGCGTGCATCTTCGAAGCCTGCGCCAGCAGTCGATCGGCCTCGGCGGAGCTCGGCTTCCCATCCTTCACGCGATCGCGCAGCGCTCTGGCATCCTTTGACAGTTGATCTGCATCGCGGACGGCGGCTTCGCGCGTCGGCTGATCGGCCGGCGCGCCCTTCTTCAGATCGGAATCGAGCGATCCCTTCAGTCGATCCGCTGTCTGCGCGACGCTGTCGACCGCACCCGCCAGTTCACGGTCTCCGATGCGGCGGACCGCGGTGTGCTCTCCCAGCGGGAATTCCGCTCCATACGCGCGGGCGAGTGCCTGGAGGTCGGTCGCGAGACGATTCCACTCGCTCTCACCGCGTGTTCCAGGCGGTTGAGCACGGAAGAACGCCTCGATTGCGGAGCCTTGGCGCAGCACTGCCGCTGCTTCAGCGCTCGCGGCGTAGTCCGGCTTGAGACGCGCTTTCAGGCGTTCGATGTTCTCCTCGAAATCATCGAGATAGCGTTTCACGTCGACCTCTCCGGTGGGTGTCCGGACGATATCGTCCTTGAGCTTGTCGTCGAGCGCATCTTCGAATCGCTTCCGGCCTTCATCGATCCGTTCGACGAGCGCTTTGACGTCGCGATCCGTGAGCCGGTCGGCAGCAAACACCGGCGACCACCCCAACGCAGCGATCGCCAGAAGTGTGAGGCGAAAAGCGGCGGCGGTAGGAGTACTCATCAGCGCGCCTCCTGCGAGAACACCGTCTTCCAGTCGCGTTTCATGCTGACGACGGTGATCCCGTAGTCCTCCGCCTTGTCGAGCGCCTCCACGAGCGGACTCAGTCTGAACTCGCGGTCGTACGCGACCTCGCGCTCGGCATCGTCGTGGTGGACGAGGAGTGCGAGACGGGCGCCGTGCCCGGATTTGGTATACCGAAGCATAGGGAGATCGCCGTCGGAGTTGCCAAACGCGAGGATCGGCCGCCGGCCGATGTGCAGCCCGATGTTCTGCGGCTTCACTTCGCGGTCGTCGAAGCTATCGAGCTCGGCGAGCTTCATGAGCGACGTACTACGGTCCTTCGCCTCGAAACGAAGCTTGACGCTCGATCCAATCACCTGTTCGCGCGGAATGCCGTACGCCTGCTCGGCGAATGCTCGAATCAAATCGATGCCTCCGCCCGAGACGATGAAGGTCTTGAAGCCGTTGGCGCGCAGATAGTCGAGCAGCTCTACCTGGGGTCGATAGGTGCACTGGGTGAACAGGCGTCCGAACTTCGGGTGCGTTGCTTTCGCGAACCAGGCGCATGCGATTGTGTCGAACTCGTCTTCCGAGATGCCCGCATGCGAGGCGAACGCCAGCTCGAAGATCGCCTGTTTGCCCAGGGCGTGCAGCGTCTGCGTGTCGCGGCCGAGCAGCGCTTTGTACGGCTGACGCTCCTTCAACGACACGTCCCTGGCGGCCAGCTCCTTGATCCGGTCGATCAGGAAGAACACCTGCACCTGGACCGGCTGTTCACACCACAACGTGCCATCGTTGTCGAAGGTGGCGATGCGTGCGGCCGGCGGCACGTAGTCGCTGCCGCCTTCCTTCGTGACGCGTGCGACGAAATCGACGATCGCTGATTTCGCCGCGCCTTCAGACCATGACGCCAGTGCGCTCATCGTGCGTGCCTTTCTCGTTCAGACGAATCCCCGGTGATCACGCACGACTATGGTCGACGGCTGTAGTCTTGACGGATGCGCTGGCTTCCATATGCACTCGCGTCGGCTGTTGCGTCGGCTCTCACGGCGATTCTCGCGAAGGTCGGCGTCGAGGGGCTGCCGTCGACACTGGCGACCGCAATCCGCACGATCGTTGTCGTTGTCTTCGCCTGGGGCATGGCCGTGGCGCTCGGTGAACAGCGCACGTTGTCGACCGTTCCCACGCGATCGTGGATCTTCCTGCTGCTGTCCGGCATCGGAACCGGGACGGCGTGGCTTGCGTACTTCAGAGCGCTGCAGCTCGGACCGGCGTCACGCGTCGCGCCGATCGACAAGCTCAGTCTGCCGCTGACGATTGTGTTCGCAGCGCTCTTCCTCGGCGAGCCGATGACGTGGCGTGTCGTCGTCGGTGTCACGTTGATGACCATCGGTGCGCTGCTCACGCTGGGTTGATCACCCGCTCACTTCACTTCCTCGAAATCGCCAGGCTTCCACGATCCATCGAAGGCCGCCCGCTCGGGACCGTAGATGCGGAAGTAGACGAACCACCCTTTGCCCGGAATGGTCTTGATCCACTGGCCTTCCTGGCCCGCGGGCGCCTTCGGCCCGAAGTAGAGGTCGACGGACTTGCCGGTCGTCTTGTCTTTCAGCTCGAACATCGATCGCAGCGCGGCCTTGCCCTGATCGGTCGCGACCTGGCTTCGTGTGTCCACGTCATAGACGGTCACCGACCAGAACAGCTTGCCGGGTACGGGCAGCGGCACCGTGAGCGTGTAGGTCTTGCCGCCATCGACGTAGTTGCCCGTCTTGTCGCGAAGCCCGAGCCAGTAGAGCGAGCCGGCACCGGCGTCGCGTCGGAACATCGCCGGCGATGCCGCGATCGCCTGGAAGAACCATTTGTCGCGGGCGTAAGTGTCGCGGTATGCCGGTGTGTCGAACGTGCCGTTCTCGAAGCGCAGCGCCGCCCACTCCCACTGCCTGTCGTTCCAGACCACTCGATCCGGTCGACGATCGGCGAACGACTGAACGCGCATCTGGGCACACCCGCTTCTCGCCGCCTGTTCGAGGATGCGCTTCATCCGGAGGTCGGGCGCGAAGGGTTTGCCTTTCGCAATGCCGAGCGCAGCGAGCTCGCCGTAGTGCTCGCGGAACTCTTCGACGGCCGGTTCGGTACTCACGACGTCAGCGAGGGCTTGCCAATACTGGAACGTGCTTTCAATCGCGAGTGGCGTGGTGTCTTGCGGCACCGGCGTCATGTCCCTCCATGTCGGCTCGGTCCAGTTCGACGGGGGCTGCAGCGGATGGACTTTGACTTTCCGCAAGAGGGCGATCGCGCCCGGCACATCGCCGTTCTGTGGGATCGCGCGCACGGCGCCGATCGCACGGAATGATGAGGAGGCTCCCACGTTGTAGCCCGAGGGTACGGCGCCCGTGTGTCCCGGTGGCAGCAGCAGGTGCTTGCCGCCTTTGCCCGCGTCCGGTCCCGGCAGACCCATGTCCAGGATCCATCGCTGATGGATGTCCAATGCGGCGCCGACCAGAGGTCCCGGGGGCAGCTCGATCACCATCGGTCCCGTCTTCAGGTCCAGACCGATCGCCCCGTAGGGCGTATCCGAATTCAACGTGAAGCCGACATGTCGTGGCTGCGTGTCCATGTAGCCGAACACCTTGTTGGGCTGCACGCCGACCTTCCCGAAGCCGTCGAAGATCGCGGCGCCGGACACGGTCGGGTAGAAGACGCGATACATCTGCACCGCGCGAATCAGATCCAGATCGTCAAACGCATGATGCACGGTCTCGGCGGCGGGAAAGCCTCCGACGAAGTCGTAGATGCCCGGTCCTGTGGGTTCTTTCCTTCGTTCCTTGACGCGTCGTTCGACGGCAGGCGCAGCCATATCAGTCTCCTTCAGCGATCCGCTCAGTTTCGTTCACGCATGCGGCCACGAGATGTCGCGGCTCACGCGGCGAGGGCGCCTCTCCTTCTGCGCAAACGCTCGGGAAGGGCGGTCATGACGTGAACGCCACGGCAGCGGAGCAAATTTCGCACCCGACGCGACCGGTTACCGGATGGGAGGGCTGAATCAGCGGACGTGGTAGGAATTAGAGGTCATGAAGATCACGATTCTCGACGACTACTTCGACACGTTGCGCACACTGCCTTCGTTTGCAAAGTTGAGCGGCCACGACGTCGAGATCTTCACCGACCACATTCAGGACATCGATGCGCTGGCGGATCGCTTGAGAGACACCGAGGCGCTCGTGCTGATTCGCGAGCGGACGCAGATTCGGGCGCCGCTCCTCGAGCGGTTGCCGAAGCTGCGCCTGATCAGTCAGCGCTCCGTCTATCCGCATATCGACATCGATGCGTGTACTGCGCACGGCATCATCGTCTCGTCCGACCAGCACGCGGAGACGCCGTCGTACGCGGCGGCGGAACTCACGTGGGCTCTAGTGCTGGCGGCGGCGCGTCAGCTTCCACAGCAGATGCAGTCGCTCCAGCGCGGCCAGTGGCAGATGGGTGTGGGCTCGACGCTGCGAGGCAAGACGCTGGGCATCCATGGCTACGGCCGGATCGGTCGCGTGGTTGCCGGCTACGGACAATCCTTCGGCATGCGCGTGGTGGTCTGGGCCCGAGAGGCGTCGCGCCAGCGCGCGCAGACCGACGGATTCGATGTCGCATCGAGCAAGGAAGACTTCTACAGCGTCTGCGATGTCATCACGCTTCACATGCGACTCGTTCCCGATACTCGTGGCATCGTCACGGCTGCCGATCTGGCGCGGATGAAGCCGACATCGTTTCTCGTGAACACGAGTCGCGCTCCACTGATCGAGCCCGGGGCGCTCGTTCGGGCGCTCGAGGCCGGTCGCCCTGGCGCCGCTGCCGTCGACGTGTTCGAGGAAGAACCGGTGCGCGATCCGAACCATCCGTTGTTGCGGATGTCGAACGTCGTCTGCACGCCGCATATCGGCTATGTCACACACGACGAGTACGAACTGCAGTTCTCCGACATCTTCGATCAGATTGTGGCGTATGCGGCAGGTGCGCCGATCAACGTCGTGAATCCTGCTGTTCTACAGCGCTCGCAGATCTCGTGATCAGGGCAGGCACGGATTGGAACAGTGCGACGCGGCCCCGCCCGTCATGGTGTTTGTAGATCCTGTTTGTCGCGTGGAGGTAACGGGAAACCGCCTCCGTTCGTCCTCCGTTTCTCCGTGCCTCCTGTTAACTCCGTTTCCTCCGCAACCTCCGCTTACTTAACGTCGGTCTGCAATCATGAAGTGTTCGAAAACAAGTACGGATCCATCGTCGGTCCACTGTTTCTTGGTGATGACGTCCATCGACGGCCGCGTGTCTCCCGAGTACCACGGCGTTCCTGGTTCGCCACCCTCACGCGAGGTCGTCGTGAGATAGAGATCCTGCGCCAGACCAGCATCGACCAGCCGGGAAGCAGTGAAGCGTCCTCCGACCGCAGAGATTCGCCCGATGCCGTGCTGAATTCGCAGACGATCGAGAACTGGCCGGAGATCCTCTGTCGTCAGAGGAATCTGTCTGATCCACGGCCTCATGGCGAGCTCCGTCATGTTGCGCGGCATGCTTTCGTCGCCCGCGATGAGAAAGACGGTGACGTCGGGAACGTTGAACAAAAGAACATTGAAGTCGAGCCGGCCACGCTTGGAGACCACAATCTGCGCGGGATGGCGGGGAAGACCCAGGTCGCGTCGCAGCGACACCAGCTCGGGGTGCCAGACCGAGAAGAACGCATCGGCATACAGAGTGCCGGCGCCTGCCAGAACGGCATCTGCGGCAACGCGCGTGAGCCCTTCATAGATCAAGTGCTTGTCGGTCGCGCCACCTCCGAGAAGGGCAGGATCACCGCCTCCTGTATTGCGATTCTTCGACTGGACGAACACCAGCGACAGTGCCGTCTGATTCGCAGGAGGCTCGACGAGGGTGAAGTCTCCTCCATAGTGTTTCCGCGTCCAGGCATTTCCAATCGCGCGAGATCGGCTCGCCTTGTCCGTCTCGAACACGGTTGAGAGTTGCTCGATGCGTGCACGGGCAACTTCGCGCGTCTTTGCTACCGCGAAGTCTTCGAATCTGGCCACGAGCCGCTGCTGAGCACTCATGGACTGATGGCGAGGAACAGATAGGCTGCGAGCAGTGCCAAGTGAACGCCGGCCTGCAAGAGAGTCGCGCGGCCCGGGACAATGGTGAGCATCGTGATGACGCACGTCAGGGCCAGCAGCACGATGTGGGTCGGGGCGAGCCCCAGATGCAGCGGGCCCGGCAACCAGATCGAGGCGACCGCGATCGTCGGGATGGTGAGTCCGATGCTGGCCATCGCGGATCCGAAGGCGAGGTTGAGACTGATCTGCATTCGATCCCGGCGCGCAGCGCGCAGTGCCGCCAGCGTCTCTGGCAGAAGGATCAACATCGCGATGATGACCCCGACGACTGAGAGCGGAAACCCGGCCGCGTCCACGGCGCCCTCAACCGTAGGCGAGACCAGCTTCGCATCTCCTACGACGTCGATCAGCGCGATGACCAGCAGCGCAAGGCTCCTCAGCGCCGCGCGTGTCGATGGCGGAGTCGCGTGGTGGTCGGCATCGATGACGGCGCCGTCCGGTGTCACTGGCAGAAAGTAGTCGCGGTGGCGACCCGTTTGAAGCGCGACGAAGAGTCCGTAGAGCGCGAGTGCGGTGATCGCAGCGAATGCGAGCTGAGGTGGCGAGAAGACCGGCCCCGGGCTGGTGGTCGTAAAGTTCGGCACGACCAGCCCCAGTGTCGACAGCGTCGCGACGGTCGCAAGGGCCGCACCCGCACCTTCGGCATTGAACGAGACGACCGATCGACGCCGTGTCCCGACCAGGATCGACAGGCCGACGATCCCGTTGCACGTCAGGATGACCGCCGCGAACACGGTGTCTCGCGCGAGCGTTTCAGCGGCTCGCGCGCCGGCGATCATCAGCGTGACGATGAGCGCCACTTCGATCACCGTCACCGCCACGGCGAGCACCAGCGATCCGTACGGCTCACCGACGCGGTGAGCGACGACCTCTGCATGGTGGACCGCGGCGAGCACTGCGCCAGCGAGGAGCGCTGTGATGACGACGACGATGAGTGGCGGAAGGGTTCTGCCCCAGGCCAGCACCAGGACAACAAGGGCCACGACCGGGGTGACGTTGGCCCACGAGAGAACGTGCGTGCGCGTGGCTGGCGGTGGGCTCATTCGAGGCTGGAGCGCTGCATCTCGTACTCGAAGAACGCTAACTCTCGGTTGGCATTGCGATCAACGTCTGGCACGAGCAAACGGAGTCGCCCCGACCATTCCTTCGCCCTCGCGAACCGTGATGAGGTGATTTGCCGGTACGTCCTGCACGATCTCGGTGCGGCCGGACGGCCACCGCAGCTCGAGACGCTCGACCCGCGCGACGCTGCCAAGACCGAAGTGAACCCGTGGGTCGCTCTGGCTCAGATAGCTCGAGCCGGTCTTGACCTCACGCACTTGCGTGCGTCCTGCCGCCGTGAGCCGCAGCCGCGTACCGATCCCATCGCGATTGCTCTTGACGCCAATCACCCGGACCAGAAGCGAGTATTCGCGGTTGCCGCCGTCGTTGCGCAAGAGATCACCTGTCTGACCGTTGTTGGTCACGAGCAGATCGAGGTCCCCGTCATTGTCGATGTCGGCTGATGCGAGACCGCGGCTGACCTTCTCTAACGCGAAGCCTGGACCCGCCGAGCGTCCGACCTCCTTGAAACGCCGCGCCGTCTGGTTGTGGAAGAGCAGATTGCGCTGGGCGTAGGTCGCACCCGCGCGATACAGCGGTGCGTTGTCCATGATGTGGCCGTTCGCAATCGCGATATCGAGGTGACCGTCGTTGTCGTAGTCGAGAAACACCACGCCGAACCCGACGAACGGGAGCGTCGCGTACCCGAAGCCGCTCTCGCTGGTGGCGTCGAAGAACAGGCCATCGCCGAGCCCTCGAAACAGGCTGTGCGTTTCGAAGTCCAGGTTCGTGACCACGAGGTCGAGGCGTCCGTCTTCGTCGTAGTCGGCCGCATCGATGCCCATGCCGGCCCTGGCCTTGCCATCGGTCGCGACCGCCGTGCCTGATCGAAGAGCCACGTCCTCGAAATGTCGGCCGCCCGAGTTGCGGAACAGGAAGTTGGGCACGCTGTCATTGGCGACGAAAACGTCCGGCCACCCGTCCTCGTCGTAATCAGCGACGACGACGCCGAGACTGTTCCCGCGATTGCCGGCAATGCCGTACTCGGCGGTCACGTCCGAGAACACGCCGTTACCGTCGTTGCGATAGATGATGTTTGGCTGTGGCTCGAAGGTGAGGGGGTGACAGTAGAGACGCATCCGCAGCTTCGCGTTGCCGCAGAACGGACTGTGGGTCGCGTCGATCGTGACGTAGTTCGTCACGAAGAGATCGAGATCGCCATCGCGATCGAGATCGGCAAACGCGCAGCTGGTGCTCCACAACGGGGATCCGACGCGCGCGGTTCGAGTGACGTCAGTGAACACGCCGTTGCGGTTGTTGTGATAGAGGATGTTCGGACCACGATTGGTCACGTACAGATCGACCCAGCCGTCGTTGTCGTAGTCGCCCGCGCAGGCGCCCATGCCGTAGTCGCGATGCGTGATCCCGGATCGCGTCGTCACATCCTCGAACGTGGCGTTGCCGCGATTCCGGTAGAGACGATGCCGTGCGCGCTTCGCGACGGCAGGATCAGCGAGCGACCCGCCATCGACCAGGAAGATATCGATCCAGCCATCGTTGTCGAAGTCGAAGAACAGGCCGCCCGACCCCATCGTCTCGATCAGGTGCTTGTCCGCGCTTGCGCCGTTGACGTGCTGGAAGTCGATGCCGGCCTCACGGGTGATGTCTGCGAAGCGAACAGAGGGGTCACCCCGCGGATCCTGAGCGAGAAGGGCAGCGCGGACGGCGACGATCGCGAGGGCGGTCGCGATCGCAGGCCAGCTCACACGCGTCATGGCGGAACGCCCGTGCTTGCGGCGTGTTCTCGCAGGGCACTCTTATACATCGCGCTGGCGCGCGCGGCTTCGTCCACCCGTCCCAATTTCGTGTAAAGCTCTGACAGACGCTGGTAGATATCCGGATCGATGGTGACTCCCGCGGCGCGTTCGCGATCGATCACCTGTTGCCAGAGCGCCGCGGCGCGATCGTAGTCGCCTTCGGCGGCTCGCAGCGCGGCCTCTTCCTTGAGAATGTCGAGAGACATACTGCGACGCCGCTCGTCCAGTTCATGACGCTGCGACTCCTGGACCCGCTCGAACTCGCGCGTGGCCTCCTCTTTCTTTCCCAACCGCATCAGCGCGGTCGCCAGGGCATATCGTGCCTCGGTGTGGTTGGCTGCCAACTCGACCGCGCGCCGAAGCGCGGTCGCGGCCTCGTCGTTGCGGCCGGCATTCAAGTGAATCTGACCGATGCCGGCATGGGCGCCGGGATCCAGCGGATCGATCAGCAGTGCGGCGACCAGTTCTACGAAAGCTTCGTCAGGCCGGTCCTGAAGCAGAAGGGCGCCGGCCAGCCGCTTGTGCGACTCCGGATCGTTGAGATTGGCGGCGAGCGATCGCGCGTACGCGTCGACAGCGGCCGGGATGTCGGCTCCACTGACGGCGAGTTGTCCGATCTTCGCGAAGAATTTCGTGCGTCCGGCAATTGCGCCAGGTGCCGCCAGGACGAATTCGCGCCGTGCGTCCGCGAATCGGTTGGCTCGCTCATAGCCCGAGCCCAGCCACCAGCGAGCCTGAGCCGAATCGGGGAACAGTTGGATCGTCTCCTGCAGCGTCCGTTCAGAGTCAGCGTCTCGTCCGGCCGAGCTCAGTACACGGGATAGCGCGAGGCGTGAGCGTTCGTCGCGCGGATTCAAACGGATGGCAGTCTCGAGCTGTTCCCTGCTCTTGCCGTCCTCAGCATTCGTCCAGTAGATCAGGCCGAGCATGCGATGCGCCTCGGACGAATTCTGCAGCGCTGTGGCACCTTCGAGAAGCGAACGCGCGTCGCCCACACGTCCGTTTCTCAGCGCGGCGATCGCCTGTGTCATCGCCGGCGAGCGCGCCGCCGGATCAGTGAAGAGAGGATCGATCGCCGCCGCCTTTCGGAACGTGGCTATCGCGTCGTCGTACTCGCCGTGCGCAATAAGCGCATAGCCCTGCGCGTAGGCGACGGGTGCAAGCGCAGGTGAGTCGGTGGCGCGGTCTTGAAGGAAGTTGACATCAAAGAACGGGGAGGTCTTGGCGCGAGGCCTGTCCTGTAGGAGCGTTCGATACGCCACGGCCAGGCGTTCGCCTGCCGCCTGCATCGTCTTTGTGTTGCCGTCGGCCGCCGCCCGACGAAACACGTGGTACGCAGCGATCGGATTTCCCGGGTTCAGATCCCACGCTCTGCGAAAGGCCTCATCCGCATCCATGGATTTGCCGGATGCGTCGAGCACGAGCCCGCGAAGCACATGAAGATCCGCGCGCGACGGCTCCAGACGGCTGGCCGCGTCAAGCTCTCGCAACGCGTCAGTACGCCTGCCTCGTTCCAGGTACATGCCGGCCAGGGTCGCGCGCATCTGGAAAGCCATGCGCGGCGGCGCACCGGGCAGCTCAGACGCCATTTTGGCCTCGAACGCCCGAATCGTCCGATCCCATTTGGCCAGCCCGGCGGCCATCTTGTCGAGCGCGGCGTTGATGCGCACGCCCTCGTCACCGTACGTGCCCGCGACTGCGTTCGTGAGTTCGGAGAGACCCTCGACCCATTCGGCCGGGTCCGCGTCGAGCGGTATCGAACCGTCGATGAAGACCCGTTGCTGCGCGGTGACACTGCTCGGAGACACGAGGAGGAAAGCCACGCACACGCCCAAAGACAGGACGTTATCGCGCATCACTGTCTGCATCGCCGTGCGGGCAGATGTGACCCTCATGCTTGCCGTCGGCCTTTGGTCACGAGGCTATACGCTTCCCCATCCAAAGGGAAGCATTACGCGGTCAGGTGCGACGTCGTGGGTCCGTGCTCACGGCCTGTCGCATCAACGTTCTCTCCAGGGCGTCGTCAAACGCAGCCGCCGCATTGCCCGCCGCCGCGCGACGGCGCCACGCGATGAACCCGTCCGGACGGACGAGCACCGCGCCATCAGCGTCAACGCCGTAGGCCTTCGACCAGCCATTCGAGATGTCCTCGAGATCGCCATCCGGATGAATGCCCTGCCACTCGACGCCGAGAGCGCGTGCCGCCGGACTTCGATGCCCGACATCGGACCAGACGCGGCCTTTCGGACCGGAGACGAGTACCCAGCGATCGGCGAAGAGATCGATCGTGGACACGTCGGCGCCCCGATGCGTGAAGAGAAGATGCGGGGCGCGAGAACCGGGTCGGCCGGACGGCGCACGAGGATCCTCAAAGAGGTCCTCCGATCTCTGGCCGTCGCTGACGAATGCACCGGCGGGATAGCGGTACCCGAAGATGACTGCGAGGTCGTCCACGAGGGGTTCGGGCGGGGGGAGTTTCCGGCTCGGATCTTTGAACCACGCCTGCAGGCGCGCCAGCGCCTGACCGACGGTTCGATCGGCGACCGGGCGTCGCTCTGCATCGTAGGTCTCGAGAAGGTCCGGCCCCGCGGTTTTCTTGATGACCGCTTCGAGCTTCCACGCCAGGTTGTAGGCGTCCTGAATGCCGGTGTTCCCGCCAAAGCCACCAGTGGGAGGCATCACATGTGCGCTGTCGCCGACGAGGAACACGCGTCCTGCGCTGTAACGGTCGGCAACTGCAGCGGCCGCATCCCACTGCCGGGCATCGATGATCTCAAGCTTCAGATCCGGCATACCGGTACCGCGCCGGATCAGGTCGCGACAATGGTCGGGCGAGAAGTCCTCGGCACGTTCGCCACGCTCAGGAACGAACTGGACGGCCATCAGCCACCGACCGTCGCCCCGGGGCACGAGCGTTCCGTTGATGTCGGTCGTGAAGATCGCGCGGAGCGCACGACCGTCGATGGTGGCCGCGAGATTGGCCTCGAAGATCACGTTCATCCAGTGCTGCAGGACTCCAGGTCCATGGCGGGCAATGCCGAGCGCTTCGCGAATCGGGCTGCCTGTGCCGTCGGCCGCGATGAGGTACTGCGCGTGTACCGTGTGCTCCGATCCTGTAGAGCGATCACGCACACGTGCCACCACATCGTCGCGGTGCTGGCCGAAGTCGAGCAGTTCGGTGTTGAAGCGCACGTCGGCGCCGTGCCGTTCCGCGTGCGCGCGCAGAATGGGCTCGAGTTGATCCTGATCGCAGGTCGCTGCCGGCGTCGGGCCGACGTCGCTGGTGTCGGACCAGGGCATGCCCTGCCACGAGACATCGGCGTCCGCCAGGTTCTTCATGCGGGCGACGTACGCCGACCGTTCGTCAATCAGGTCTCGAGCGCGAATGTCGGCTTCAATGCCGGCGTTGCGATAGATCTCCATCGACCGCGGTGAGATCCCGCGGAACTTGTACTGAATCGATGTTCCGGGATGTCGCTCGACGACGAGGCAGGGCACCCCGCGACGCGCAAGGAGCAGCGCCGCCGTCAATCCGTTGAGGCTGCCGCCGACGACGAGTACGGACGTGCGAACTTCCATGTCACCCTCCTTCTCACCGGGGGGGCGGAATTACTTTAGTCGTATCAACTATAAGGACGATCCGTCAACCGCAATGGTTCGCCGATCCCATGGGCTGGCTTATGCTTCAGGGATGTCGCAACAAACCGCTAAAGCACTGGCACGTCAGGTGTGGCAGGCGATGTTCGACGTGTTGACACGCTCGGTGCCCGCCCGAACCCAAAGCCTGGCACGTCGTGGCCTGACGCCCAACGACTCACGAGCGCTGTTCAGCCTGGATCCCAGGACCGGCCGGTCGATGCGGTCGCTCGCAGACGAGTGGCAGTGCGATCCTTCGAATGCGACCTGGATCGTCGATCGCCTCGAGGAACTTGGCTTGGCGCGCCGCCAACCGGTGCTGCACGACAAGCGTGTCAAACTGGTGATGCTCACGCGGAAGGGCGAGAAGACGCGGGCGGAGCTGCTCGAAGAGTTTCATCAGCCGCCGCCGGAATTCGAGATCCTGCAACGGCAGGACCTCGAGGCGCTCGATCGCGTGCTGGCCAAACTGAAGTCAGCGTCGGCACCGACAGGTGGAGCGGCGCGCCGCGCCGCTAGATATACTTGAAGTATCTAAATTACGACTGGGCCAGGCACCAAGTGAACGGAGGCGACGGAGGGAACGGTTCAACAGGAGAAACGGAGTAACGGAGATCGGACGGAGGTCGCCACACCGGTGGATCTGCGCAGTAGCTGTCCGGAGGAAGCCTGGAAGACCCACCGAAGTGGCGCCCCCCCGGTTCGTTCTCCGTTGCTCCGTTTCTCCTGTTAATCCGTTCCCTCCGTCCCCCTCCGTTTACTCCACCCGATGTCTCGGGGTGGTTGGCCTGCGCTCACGACGTCGGTCGCGTGACCGTCGGATCCGTCACGATGACGCTCGGGGTGTGATGTCTTATCGCGTCCGCGGCAGGAGAATGACGACCGCGGCGCGGATCTTCCACGTTGGTCCGATGTCTGGATGCACGGGAAATGCGCCGGCGCCGAACTGATAGCTTGCTGGGAATGCCCCGAAGGTCGAGAGCTTGGCGATCAGAACGTTGATCGGCACCGTCCACCGCTGATCGCTCACCTCCCAGTTCGCCGTCGACTCCGACTGCACCGTCAGCGTGATCGTGTGCGTTGCCTGATACGAGAGGAACGGCTGCAGAAACATCTGATTCACGTCATCGCGATTCGGATCGCCTGAGAACGACCAGATCTGATTCCACAGCGCACCGTACGTCCACGGCCCGTGCTGCTTCAGCACGACCGCCGTCGGCCCCGCGCTCCATTTGCCGCTGCCAAGCGTCGGCTCGCTCGTCGACGGCAGGACGAGCACGGGGCCGACGCCGAGGATGAACGACTTCGGCCCGGTCGGGGAGAAGAAGAACGACGTCGTGATATCGCTGACACCGAACGTTGGCGCTCCTCCGTCGACGAGCGGTGGCTGCGAGATCAGCGGCATGATCACGCGCGCGATCAGATTCACGTCTGGATTGATCGTGAACGGCATCACGGGCTGCACGTTGAGGATGAACCGGGTCAGATCCGACGGTCCGACGTTGGCTTCCCAGTTGAACTGGAACGGCACGCTGACGAGATCCGAGACCGGGTTCGACAGCTTCTTCGCCAGGTCCGCCTGTGCTGCCTTGTCCGCCGCCTGCTGAGCGGCGGCAGGCCCCGCGGCGACCAGGTACGCGATCATGGCGATCATCAACGCACTCCGCACACAACCCCCTTTCGGGTCGTCGCTATTGCCTCGCCGAGCCCACTTGCCGCCGGCACCGAGGCGCCGCGAAATGCCGTGGCCGATGCGGCGTGGCGCGCGGCTGACGCGCATTTCCCGAGGAAGTGCGCGCACATTTCAAACACTCCTTGAGCGAGGGGCAGGATTCGTACCGGTGGCGACGTCGAGCGTGGCGCGGGACATCTCACTCGATCGGGATTGAGCGGAAGCGTTTGTCATCTTCTGACAAAAGCCATTCCGACGGACACGCAGCCGTGGCCGACGACGCGGAGATGACGGCGTCCGAAGCGCAACCGTCCGCCGGGCCTTGGTATCGGTTTCGCTACCCGCACGCGGCAAATCCGCTCCCTTCACTTCGAAAGCCCCTTCACCAGGAACACGCCATGGCCCAAACTGCTGCTCCACAACAAAGCACTACACCGCCAGCCGACAAGACTGCGCTGCGTCCGTTTCATCTGAATGTGTCGGACGCGGACCTCACCGAATTGCGACGGCGCATCAACGTGACACGATGGCCTGAACGGGAGACGGTCACCGATCAATCGCAAGGCGTCCAGCTTGCGACGATGCACACGCTCGCGCGCTATTGGGCGACAGACTACGACTGGCGCAAGTGTGAGGCGAGACTGAATGCTCTACCGCAGTTCATCACCGAGATCGACGGGCTCGACATTCATTTCATTCACGTTCGCTCGAAACATGAACAGGCGCTGCCGCTCATCGTCACGCATGGATGGCCCGGTTCGGTCGTGGAGCAGTTGAAGATCATCGATCCACTCACCAATCCGACCGCACATGGCGCGAGTGCGTCGGACGCGTTCCACCTGGTGATTCCGTCGATGCCGGGCTACGGTTTTTCGGGCAAGCCGACCTCGCCCGGCTGGGACCCCGCACGGATCGCACGTGCATGGGTCGTGTTGATGAAGCGTCTCGGGTACACGAAATTCGTGGCACAGGGCGGTGACTGGGGCGCGATTGTCACGGATCAGATGGGTGCACAGGCGCCCCCGGAACTCCTTGGCATTCATTCCAACATGCCGGGTGCGGTTCCTCCTGAGATCGCGAAGGCACTCCATGATGGTGGCCAGCCACCGTCCGGTCTGGCAGCCGACGAACGGCATGCATACGAACAGCTGGACTTCTTCTACAAGCACGGCCTCGGCTACGCCCTCGAGATGGGGAACCGTGCCCAGACGCTGTACGCGCTCGCGGACTCGCCTGTTGGCCTGGCCGCCTGGATGCTCGACCACGATTGGCGCAGCCAGGATCTCATGGCGCGCGTGATGGTCGATGGACAGGTCGATGGCCTGACACGAGATGATGTCCTCGACAACATCACCCTCTACTGGCTCACGAACACGGCGATTTCGTCAGCCCGTCTCTACTGGGAAAACAAGCTGGTGTTCTTCGCCCCGAAGAACGTCTCGATCCCCGCTGCGGTGAGTGCGTTTCCAGACGAGCTCTACCAAGCTCCGCGGAGCTGGGTCGAGCGGGCGTACCCCAAGCTCATTCACTACAACCAGCCTGCCAAAGGCGGGCACTTTGCGGCGTGGGAACAGCCACAACTCCTTTCACAAGAAGTCCGCGCCGGCTTCAAGTCGCTGCATCATTAGACGTGGCTGAGACAGTCGACCATGATCGCCGGCGTTTTCTCGGACGGGCGGCGATGACGATCGGCGCCGCCCATCTCGCGATGGTCGGTTCGCCTTCGCCGCGACGCGGCTTCGACTGGACGGGGTCGGCGGAAGCGAAGGACAGCGCGCCACGTGAGTTGGCAGCGTTCGACCGGGCGACCGAGTGGCTCAATTCGCCCCGCCTGACGCCGTCCGCTCTTGCCGGGAAAGTCGTGCTCGTTGATTTCTGCACCTACACCTGCATCAACTGGCTGCGCACACTTCCGTACGTGCGCGCGTGGTCACAGAAATACACTCAGGGTCTGGTCGTGATTGGCGTGCACACACCCGAATTTCCATTCGAGAAGAACATTGCGAACGTTCGCCGCGCCTTGCAGCAGGTGGACGTCGCGTATCCGATCGCGATCGACAACGACTACGCCGTCTGGCGCGCCTTCAACAACCAATACTGGCCCGCCCTCTATTTCGTCGATGCACGGGGGCGCGTTCGTCAGCATCAGTTCGGAGAGGGTGAGTACGAACGGTCGGAGCGGACGATTCAACGATTGCTGACCGAAGCGGGCGTCGCCGGTGTCGGCGACGGCGCGGTGTCGGTCGAGCCCCGCGATCTCGAAGTGCCGGCGGACTGGGGCGCCTTGAGATCGCCGGAGAACTACGTTGGCTACGAGCGCACCGAGAACTTCGCGTCAACCAGGGGTGCCGATCCAGATCGGCGCCGCGTGTATGAGGCCCCCAGGCGTCTCGCGCTGAATCAATGGGCGCTGGCTGGCGAATGGACGATAGGAAAGCAGGCGACCGCCCTCAGCAGTCCCAACGGGCGAATCGCGTATCGCTTTCACGCGCGCGACCTTCATCTCGTGATGGGGCCGGCACGGGCGGAGAGCACAGTGCGCTTCCGCGTGTCGATCGACGGGCAGCCGCCGGGTTCTGCGCACGGCGTCGATGTGAACGAGAGCGGCAACGGCACCGTGGTCGAACAGCGGTTGTATCAGCTTGTCCGTCAACCGAGGCCAATCGCCGATCGAACGTTCGAGATCGAGTTCCTCGATGCCGGGGTGGAGACGTTCGCGTTCACGTTCGGCTGATGCGCGTCATCCGCTCACCGTGTGCGGTGTCCAGAGCATCGAGCTCGAGGTTCGCAGCCGCTTAATCGAGCATCGTCCTCTGCAACCCGATCAGCGCCTCGCATTCAAGCGCGTCAAGCCCCTCATCATGCGCGTAGAGCGCCAATGTGGCATTGATGAACAGCGACAACACGCGAGCCCGAAGAAGCTGCTCTTCGCTGACGGGTCCGTACGCGTCGCGCAACGCCTCCCGACCGAGCGGTGACAGCAGACTCCAGTAGAGCGAAAGGTCGATTGACGGATCAGCTCGACAGACGTCGCCCCAGTCGATGACACCGGCCGGCCTGGCATCAGCGGTGATGAGAAGGTGTCGGATGTGGAGGTCGCCGTGTGCGACGACGGTCGGGGGTACTGAGGGCAGATCTCGAGCGGAGCTGAGTACCGGCGCCAGCGATGACGGGATCGCCCATAGACCGATTCTCTCGATCTCCGCAAGGCGCTCGCGGGTCCGTTCGACCCTGTAGCCCATGTCGGAGCGGCGATTCGGATCAACAGGCAGGATGTCGGCGAGCGACGGCAGACGCGCGGGATCATGAAGCGATCGGAGAAACCGGCCGAGGACTGCTCCGAGCATCGCTCGTCCTTCATCGTCGAGTCGTACGTCTGCGAGCTCGTTTCCTGCAACGTAGCCCGCGCCGAAGAACGGCCACGGATAGTGTGAGCTGTTCGTGCCGATGAAGCGCGGCGTGGGGATCGGCAGTGGGAGGGCTGTCAGTTGTGGAAGCACGGCGATCTCCCGTTCGACGCCTGCAACCGCAATCTCGCGGCGTGGAAACCGGAAGACCCACACCTCGTCGACCAGATAGACGGTATTGTCCCAGCCGCTCCCAAGCGGCCGGAGTCGCTCTGTCGGGAGATGTCCGAACTGTTCGCGAATGAGCCGTCGCGCGAGATCGGGACCGACCGTAATCTCCGCTGACCATTCCGCCACACGCGGACAATACCCTGTCTTTGCTCGGCTTGGCGGTCACGTGCGCGAGGCCACCCATTCGAGGGGTACCATGGCAAGGCTGGTCCACACTCCGATGCTGAAATAGAGCGTCATCCAAGGTACTTCTTCGCGCCAGACGTCCCACGCGAGCGTCGGGTGCCGGCGAAGCTGGATGTCACGCAGTCCCGTCGCGAGTGGGAGGCGAGAGCCGGTGGCCCACCGCCGCCAGCGACGGATGTACATCCTCACGTCGAACGCCATTGTCAACGCGGCGCCGATTCCGTAGACGAGGAAACCCGCTACCAGCATCATGCGAAGAGATCCCGCGGTGGCGAGCGCCGCCGCTCCGAACGCCGCGGACAGGATCAGCATCAACACCGCCCACAGCGATTCCTCGATCGCGTGGCCGAGATGATTCAGCGACAGCACGGCGTACCAGCACCCCAGCTCGGCGATGATGACCAGCGGCAGCAACGCGTGTGCGCCCACGTTCAGCATCGGCATTCCGCTCAGGCTCGACAGCCGCTGCAGGAACAACGCGCACTGCACCGCGAAGCAGACCTCCGCAATGGTCGCCAGAGTGCGCCCGAGGAGGATGGTCGAGAGCCACGTGTCCCACAGGCACACGCGTTCGAGATCGACGCGCGGGAAGAGCGAGCGAAAGCCGCACACACCGACATAGATTCCGGACAGCAGGAGCTGCGTTTCGACGTATGGGGTTCGCGGTGAGGCTGAGCGCGCGATCCAGATCCAGAGCCCGATGTTGACCGCAGCAAGCGCGGCGAGCGAGCCGAGCCAGAGCGTGACCTTCGAGTCGGGCAGCTTTGCAAGGTTGGAAACGGAACGTAAATGCACAGTAACGATTGTGCAACACGTATGCCCGTGCGGGACGCGAAAACGGCCACGCCTCGGAGTGGAGCAGCCCCAACGGTTCGCGGAAGAGGCTGACGCTCTAAGAGGTCGAGCGGTTGCGCGGGTCGTCGTCCGGGTTCACGTACTCGAGGCCAAGCGGCCCAATCGCCGTGACCTGCGTGATGTACTCACCCGACTTCGCCCAATGGAAGTGCGGAGTATTGCCGGGGAGAACGATCACAGTACCGGGCGGATACGCCTCCAACTTATCGGCGTCGAACTGATCCCCGAGCCCAATGTAGAAAACGCCCGAGATGACCGTGTATTCACGGTCCTCCGGGTGCGTGTGCGGCATGAGCCTCACGCCGTGAGGGACCTTCACCCTGACTGTGTAAAGTCCATCCTTCGAAGGCTCACCGACAACCACGGCGAGTCGCACGGAAGACGGGAACGCCGCGAACGGCTTCCACTCGATATCGTCCGACAGGATTGCTCTGAAAATGGATCGGCCGGTACCGCCACCAGTGACGATCGCGACTTTGTCGTCCAGTTGTAGCTTCATACCGCGCTCCTCGGCTTTCGCAACCGCCAGCCTCTCCGATCACCGATGGTCGCGACGTAACCTGCAATACCATCCGTCCCAGCACATGTTTGAGATTCGATGAGCCATGAGAATCGATGATGCACGATCACCGCCAGTGCAGCCGCAGCCGAAGGTCGGGGCTGAGGTTTCAGCCAGGCAATCGAAGAAACCATCGTTTCCGAAAAGGGACTGGCGCGGTCTTCGCAACGATCAGGTGGAATTGGATGCGGGCGACCAGCGTTACGGTTTCAGAACGCCTTTGCGATGTTCCAGCGTCCATTGGAGTACGAGATCCGCGACCTCTCGATCACTCTGGGCGAGGATGTGGCATTCGGGCACAGCCTCAATCGGATAAGCGGCACCTTGAAGAGCGGGAACAGGACTGAGCAGTGGGTTCGTCCGACGTTTGGCTTTCGGAAGATCGGTGGAATCTGGCTCAACGCGCACGATCAGGTATCGGTGCCTCTCGATTTCAGCACTGGCCGAGCCTTGCTGAATCTGAAGCCCTGACAACTTCTTCTGACTCTTCGTGTCGGCGTCTCGAGCTCGCGGACTTATTCTAACGAAGCGTCGGCGCAAAGGCGGATGCGCGCCTCGACGCGATCGATGACGTCATCCGGCGTCGACGTTCCGGCTGTCAGGCCCACGACGTTCGCCGAATCGAACCATTCCTGGCGAACGTCTGCGTCGGTCTGCACGTGATGCACGCGGGCGCAGTAGCGCTCACAGGTCTTGACCAGCTCACGGGTGTTGTTGCTCGACCGTCCGCCGACCACGATGACGACGTCGGCCTGGCATGCCATCTCGATCGCCGCGGTCTGCCGTTCCTTGGTGGGTTTGCAGACGGTGTCGAGGAAACGCACCTCTGATTGCGGAAATCGCCGTCGAATCAGGTCGACGATGTGCCGCACCTTTGCGACCGGTTGCGTCGTCTGAGCCGCCACGCCGAAGCGTGGATGCTCCTCGAGCGCGAGGACGTCATCGTCTTCGAGCACGACGTCGAAGCGATCGAGATCGCCGGTCAGGCCGCGTACCTCCACGTGGTCGCGCTGGCCGACGATGACGACGTGACAGCCCTGACGCGCGAGGGCGGCGACGGCGCGGTGCGCAACGCGCACGAGCGGACACGTGGCTTCGACGACGGTCAGTCCCAGGGCGCGCGTCCGCGCGAGGGTCCGCTCGGACGTGCCA
>DATFRP010000328.1:0-4109 GCA_035263125.1 Vicinamibacterales bacterium | reverse complement strand
CGATCAGTCGACGATCGCAGTGCTCGACGATCCGGAGTTCCGCGCGTTCGGCCACGGCACCATCGTCGCCGGCGTGATACACCTGGCGGCGCCGCGCGCCAAGATTCTTCCGTTGAAGGCGTTTCGGGCTGACGGCAGCGGCGCGCTCTCCGATATTCTTCGCGCGCTCTATCGAGCGTCGTTCGATGGCGCCAAGGTCATCAACATGAGCTTCAGCTTCGACTCATCATCGCGCGAGCTGCAGCGGGCGATCGACTTCGTCACGTTGAGAGGTGCGATCGCGGTGGCATCGGCAGGCAACGACGGCCAGAGGATCAACGTCTACCCGGCGTCGTACTCGAACGTGATGGGCGTGGCGGCGACGACGGATTGGGACGTGTTGTCGGATTTCTCCAACTACGGACCCAGCGTGGCGTGGGTTGCGGCGCCAGGCGAAGCGATCGTGAGCACCTATCCATTCGGCAGCTGGGCAGCCGCATGGGGCACGTCATTCAGTTCGCCTCTCGCCGCCGGCACGGCGGCGCTCATCGCCGAAACGGCAGGCATCATCACCAATGCTCAAGCCGCAGACACCGAGGGCAACGGCGTCTGGATCTCCTCTGAGGTCGCGAAAGGACGCGTGCATGTACCCACCGCGATCCGCGCCTGGCGTAGCCGCCTCGGCCTGTTCTAGGCCGGCGCTTCGCGCGCCGTCACTTCATGTCGGTGGGGCCGGAGGTAGGGCCGGCGCTTGGGCCGGTAGGGCCCGCCGATAGAGTGGGCTTTGCGCCGGTGTGGCCGACGCTTCGCGTCGATAAGGTAGATGGGGCTGGTAGGGAAAGATTCCCCATCAACCCCATCAACCCTATCAACCCCACCAACCCTTACGGCGCTTTACACACAAAATTCGCCGCGTCGTTCGTACTGCCCACGCCCTTGTACTGCGCGACCTGCGGGTACGGGCAGAGCGGCCGCGTCATGTCGACACGGTTGTTCGTCACGTGCGCAGAGTCGATGCGATCGGGTGCGGTTCCACTTTCCCGCCATCGCTCGAGTGCGGCCATCCAGTTCACCTGATTGGGCCCGGGTCCGTTGCCGCAGTGCTGCATGCCCGGCGCCATGAACAGACGAATCCAGTCGTCCTGGTTCTTGCCCATCTTCGCGAGGACGCTCGAGTAATAGTTGATCGTGTTGCCGGCGGAGATCGCGGTGTCGTTCCACCCGTGGTACAGCAGGAGCTTCCCGCCACGCGCCTTGAACGCTTTCAGATCGGGATTGATCGCATTCACCGGTGCGCCGACTTTCTCGTCGACGACCTTGAGATCGCGATCGATGTCGAAGGTGCGAGCGTCCCAATTGGCGTCGCCGTAGGCCACCTGGAACGAGCCGACCGACACGCCGGGTGCCTGGCCGCCGCCGACGAATCCGCCCCAGCCGGTCTCGCTGCCCGGATCCTTTCCCGGGAAGACGACCTCCCCGCTCGCGGTCTTCGTCGCGGAGTAGGCTCGCTTCGCCTGCGCCACCTGCGCAGCGGTCAGGCAATCATCGGCATCACCCGCCTTGCACGCGAGCGCGGCGACGTCGAACGAGCAGGTGCGCGGATCGTTGAGCAGTCCGTCTTTGATCCCGTCCTTCGCATCGCATGCGTTGAGGACGGCTCGGTTGATCAGCGCGAGCTTCGAGGCAGGGATCGATGCCGCCGAATCCTTGAGCGCGGGAACCGCGACCGACAAATCCCACGCATGCAGGTGGGTCTGATAGTTCGCCGGCGCGCCCGCGAGGATGGCGTCGAAGTCGTCGGGATACTTCTGCGCTGACATCAGTCCCTGTCGACCACCGGTCGAGCAGCCGTTCCAGTACGACAGTCGTGGCGCGCGACCGTAGTACGACGAGATGATCGATTTCGACTGCACGGTCATCTCGTGGACGGCGCGATACGCGAAGTCGATCAGCTTCTCGGGATGTCCGATGGCAAAGGCGGCGTTGCCGCCCTTGTGACCGGTGTCGTTCGACGCGGTGGCATAGCCTTCCTGCAGCGCCGAGGCAAGTGCCGGATAGCTGATGTTCCCTGCCCACCCACCGTTGCCGACGGCCTCGAACTTGCCGTTCCAATTCTCGGCGGGCAGCCAGACTTCCATCTCGATGTGCGAATCAGTGGACGGCTTGAGCACGACCTGCACACGGCAATGCGCGGGAAGCACAATCGCGGCAGGCGCGGCCGGTCCCTGCCCCCGTCCACCGCCCGGCCCTCCCCGTCCGGTCGCGGCGTTCGCTGCAGGCGCTGCGACAGGTCCTCCAGGAGGGCCACCGGGCGCGGGAGGTGTGAACGGCCCCGCGGGCACGAGCTGCGCAGACGTGATGGTCGTATTCGGGAGCGCGAGCGCGGCGAGCTTCTCGCACGTCGTCGCATCACCCGGGGCGCTGAGGAGCATGGCGGTCAAGAGTGTGAGCATGCGCCGGTACATACACCTCGCGATACGGGCGGTCAAGGATGATGGTGTAGAGTCTTCACGATGATGGCTCCCGGCTTCAAGCTTTGGGCTCTGGGCTTTTCTGGCGTACTGCTACTCACCACGATTGTGTTCTCCGATCAGAACTCAACATCCACGCAAACAGGCCCGTCTGGTCGCGAGGCATCAGCCGATCTACCCGGCGTGCATCTCAGGTACACGGATACCGGCGGCTCTGGCGCTCCCGTCGTCTTCGTGCATGCGGCGACGGGAAGCAGCCGCGTGTGGGAGTATCAGCGACCCGCGTTCGCGGCCAAGGGGTATCGCGTCATCACGTACGATCGACGAGGCTTCGGTCGATCGACGATCGATCCTGCGGGTCCGCAGCCGGGATCCGGAGCCGACGACCTGCATGCGCTGCTCGATCACCTGAAGATCGATCGCGTGCATCTGGTCGGCACGGCCGCAGGCGGCTTCGTCGCGTGGGACTTCGCCTTGTCGTTCCCTCAGCGGCTCAGGAGCCTGGTCGTCGCGAGCAGCATCGGCGGCGTGCAGGACGAGGAGTATCTCGAACTCCAACGTCGACTCCGGCCTCCTGAATTTACGGCAATGCCTCCAGACATTCGCGAGCTGGGACCGTCTTATCGTGCCTCAAATCAGGCAGGATGGGAGCGATGGAAGGAGCTCGAGCACACCGCACGGCCGAACGGCACGCCGCCGGTGCAGACCTTTCGCAACAAAGTGACGTTCGCGATGATCGAGACGATCAAGGTGCCAACGCTGCTGCTGACCGGCGATGCCGACCCGTTCGCACCACCGCCGATCATGCGCATGTTCGCCACACGTGTGAAGGGATCGCAGGCGGTCGTGATTCCGGAAGCCGGGCACTCGGCGTACTGGGAACGACCCGAGATCTTCAACCGCGCGGTGTTGGAATTCCTAGCAAAACACTAAGGGTGAACCGACGAATCAGTTGCCTGAGACCTGAAGGGTGGTGCCTGGCCCACGCCTGCCTCCTGATTCCTGATTCCCGATTCCTCCGCCTCGCGAATCCAGCCAGACCTGAATCAGCATCGCGATCGGCCCGACGATGAACAGGGCGTAGAAGGGCGCGTAGAGGACCTCGCGCAAGCGCAACAGCATCTCTACGAACGCGACCACGAAGACGACCGCACACTGCCCCAGTCGCGATCGCACGGTCGTCTTCGGGTCGGTCACCATGAAGAAGATGAACAGCTGATACATCGGCCCGGTGATCGGCGCGACCGCAGCCAGCCACGGCGTGCCCGTGACCGCGCTGCGGACGAACGAGAACAGCAGGAACGACGCGACGTAGGTCGCGGAGATGTGGGCGCGACCAACGCGCCAGACGATCACCGACCCGAGCACCCAGATGATCGCCATCGGAGCAATCACGTTGCCCCACTGGATGCTCAGCACCGTTACGGCAGCCGGCGCGAGGAACACGACCGCGCTGACGCCGAAGTTCGTAGGATTCCACAGATGTCGCCCCCTCACCCGCAGGACATATTTCGAGGTGATCGAAATCAGGCTCGTCAGGAAATACGGCCAGAGGAAGGGCGACCGCACCAGAATGCCGGCGCTGATCCCGCTGATGTACGCGCTCGCCGGATTGGGCCATGCGCCGTACGTGATGCGTCCCATCACGAGCTCGGCACC
>DATFRP010000327.1:0-2764 GCA_035263125.1 Vicinamibacterales bacterium | reverse complement strand
TCGCCGCGACCCAACCATGCACGCACGGCAGCCGAGCCACGTTGTGGAGCTGGCTCGCCGCCGCGTCCTCGAGGCTGACGCCGCGGATCCACGCCTTGATCGGGACCCCGCCCTCAACCTCGATCGTCTCGTACGTCCGCTCGGCGCTCATGATCTCCCTCGTCCTTTCATATCCCCGTTGCGACAATCGTCGCCGAAAACATTGCTCTACCTGCTGAGCTACGGCCCCGTATCGTTGCTGGAGCCGCCGGGATTCGAACCCGGGACAGATGTAGGGAATCTCTGAAGAAGGCTCCCGCTTTCGCGTGTGTTGTGCTGTGATGCAGCCAGCCACATCACGTGAGAACGGGAGGTGCTGATGAAGAGTCGTTCGCAGCTGACGCTGGTTGGAACCGGCTTCGAAAAGTACACGAAGACGACGCGGCGGGCGCAGTTCCTCGCCGAGATGGATCGCGTCGTGCCGTGGCGTGAACTGTGCG
Source organism: Vicinamibacterales bacterium (assembly GCA_035263125.1). GTDB lineage: Bacteria > Acidobacteriota > Vicinamibacteria > Vicinamibacterales > UBA2999 > Gp6-AA40. The sequence continues at coordinate 2,285 of DATFRP010000327.1, read as the reverse complement.
CGCGCATTGAACCGGTGTATCCGAAGCCCGGGAACGGGCGGCCGCCGATCGGCGTGGAGCGCATGCTGCGGATGTACTTCCTTCAGCACTGGTTCAATCTGTCCGATCCCGCCGTGGAAGAGGCGTTGTACGACTCCCCGACCATGCGGGCCTTCGTGGGTATCGACCTGGGGTGTGAGCCGGTGCCCGACGAGACGACGCTCTGCAAGTTCCGTCATCTCTTGGAACAGCAGGGGCTCGGCCAGGCCCTGTTCGACGCCGTCCGTGACCACTTGCGCGCCCAGGGCATCAGCGTCAGCACCGGCACCATCGTCGACGCGACGATCATCGCCGCCCCCTCCTCGACGAAGAATGCGACGGGCACGCGCGATCCCGGGATGCATCAGACGCAGAAGGGCCGGCAGTGGTATTTCGGCATGAAGGGCCACTTCGGGGTGGACAGCCAGAGCAAGCTGATTCATTCCGTCGAAGTCACGCCGGCCAACATTCACGACAGCCACGTCCTGCCCTGGCTGTTGCACGGCGACGAACGGCGGGTCTGGGGCGACTCGGCGTACGCGGGCCAAGCCGCCGTCCTCCGCGTGTGCGCGCCGGACGCGCGGGACTTCATCCATCGTCGGGCCACGACCCCCGAACTGCGCGCGACGAATCGGTGGAAGTCCCGCATTCGCGCCCGCGTCGAACATCCCATTGGGGTGATCAAGCGCATCTTCGGCTTCACGAAGGTGCGCTATCGCGGGCTGCACAAGAATCGCCATCGGCTCGTGGTGGCGTCGGCGCTCGCGAACCTGTTCATGATGCGAAAGCGCCTGCTGCGCTTCCAGGCGGCGTAATACGCCCACTGGTCCAGCAGAACGCACTAGACAGCGATGCGAGCAGTGCTCGGCCGCTGCCAACGGGCTTCCGTGTGGCCGTTCTCGAGCGACTGCAGCTTCCGCGGCGCCCGTCGACATGACTTGTTCAGACCTTCCGTAGTTCCGGCCGTCATCGAGGACGGAGGTGACAAGAGTGGCGAGACTGGAGTCACGGCCCCGCTTGCTGGAGCCGCGGGGTTTCGAACCCGCACTCCGCACCATGTAGTCCCGCCGGCATTCACCCCGTGCAGGTCGACGCACACCATGCCCGCCTTTGGATTCCGTTCGCGCAGCCGTTCCACTCGCGCATCGTCGCCGTGCCGCGACCGCCAACCGGATCGGCCCACGACTCATTGTCCGAGACGAGGACGACCAGATCGACCGCAGCGCGTCGCCGGTTCAACAGCGCGAGCGGTACACTGCAGCTCGTTCCGCCGCCGCCGACACGCGCTAGCGCCGCCGCATTGGTCATGACGCTGTCGCGCGCGCTCAGTTGCACATCGACCACATCGTGCTCGAACGGCAGCACCTCAGCCTCCGGGTTCCGGCGAAGCACGGCTGAGGCAACCAGGGCGGCGACGTCCACACAACGGACCGCAGTGGTCGCACCCCCGCGATGGCCCGTGACCGGCGCCCGCATCGAGCCCGAGACGTCAGGACACACGACCACACGCCCGCCGAAGGCCGGCACGTTCTCGATCGCTACTTCGATGGCGTCCTGGAGCGCCCCGCGTACTGCCGCCGGCACCCGCCGTTCGACCGTGGCCCAGGCCGCGAGCAGCTGGTACGGGAACACTCGCGCACGCCGGATCGCGTCTGGATCTCTCAGCCGTGCGGCGATGAGTTCCGTGAGGTCCTCTTGCTCGAAGACCCCGTGCCGGGCGAACGTGTTCAGGTTCATCCGCGTCATCTGCCAGCCCGCCCGCTTCGCGATCTGCGCCCACTGTAACGGCGCGATAGGAAGCTGGGTCAGCATCTGGAACGGCACCGCGGGCACCTCTCCCATCTTGCCGCTCTTGTAGCCTCGTACCCACGGATAAGATCGGGCAGCGCCTCGCCGTCATACGGGCTTCCCAGAAGCCATCCGTACAACGCTTCGCGCGATCCCCAACCCGGCCGCGGGTGCACCATGCGGATGATATCGGCCAGCGACGGGCTCTGACCAACCGACGCCGCGACGAGCGCCTCGTCGGTTTGTTCCGCGAGCCAGCCGCGGACCAGGCGCTTGGGAAGCGATCCCAGGGACTTCGAGGAGTTCCGTCAGGTGGGGACGGCGGCGAAGAAGATCGAAGGCACCGGGCTGGGGCTCACCTTGTGTCGGAAGTTTGTGGAGCTTCACGGTGGCCGGATCTGGGTGAAGAGCCAGGAGGGTGTGGGCTCGACGTTTACCTTCACGCTCTCGGTGCGCCGTAGCGAATGACAACCGGAAAC
>DATFRP010000326.1:0-5056 GCA_035263125.1 Vicinamibacterales bacterium | reverse complement strand
CTCTGTGGTCTCCGTGATCTCCGTGGCCAAACTCCCCAGTGTCCTCCGTGGCCCTGGCCCGCGCCGGCTTCTTCTTCGAGAACATCGTGTAGTCGTACGCCGACATGTGCGTCGGCGTCGGCTGCGCCTGCATGCGCTGATCGTTTGCCGTGGCGATGAGCCGGACGCCTGGATACCCGATCAGATCCCAGCCGACGAAGCGATCGTTGCCTCCATAGAAGGGATCGCAGAACGTGCCCTGTATCGTGTGCGTGAGCAGCAGATTGAAGAACGCAGCCGATCCTGTGGCAAAGCCCGTGGCGGTGTCTCTCTCCATGTCAGTCAACACCGCGTCCTGATTCTGCGGAGAGAGCTGCGCGAACGGCGCGCCCTTGGAACGACGCGCGTAGGCGTCGACGGCCGTCAGACCAGCGCGGTAAACCTCGCGGAACGACGCGAGCGCGCCGCCGAGTCCGCGATCGATGTATCGCGCGGCGCGAGCTTCGGTGGCGCCTGGGCTGTTGGCGTCACTGGGGATCAGCCGCGCGACGATCGCGTCGAGCGTGTCGGCTTCTGCGGCCGTCAGCGTTTCGAGCGGCGATCGCGGCGACGTCGCTTGTGCCAATGCGTCGACGGGAACGGCAGCGGCGGCGCTGACGATCCCCACGCGTTTGAGCGCATCGCGGCGAGAAATGGAGACGGACATCGGCTTCTCCCGGTCCGGCTAAAGCCGGACACTACGACTAAGGCTGGATTATACGGATCGCGCAAGCGGCCGCGTCAGACAGGTTGGTCCCCCGAAGCCCTTGATGCTGATCTCGTTGCCCTCGTATTCCAGCACCTCACAGCCCGCGTGTTCGAGGGCTGCGCGGGTGCGCAGATTGCCGGTGAGCATCAGGCATCGACGGGGCGCAAGCGCCAGCACGTTTGGTCCCATGCTTCCGAACTCCTCGTCGGGCACCTCGATGAGACGCACACCTCGGTCGAGCAGCCATTCGCGGAAGGGCACGGGCAGCAGTGGCGAGTAGACGAGCGCGATGTCGTGGTCGACGGGGCTGATGAGCGACATCAGATGCATGACGTCACCCGGCCCGCGCCAGTGTGGTAACGGAACTTCGACGACGGTGGTGTCGTCGAGAAGCGCCCGCAACTGGCTGATGCCCTCGGCGTTCGTGCGATAACCGCGCCCGACGGCCAGCGTCCGCGAATCGATCCAGACGACGTCGCCGCCTTCGAGCGTTCCCGGCGGCTCGATCCGGCCGCAGGTGGGCACCGATCCGAGTTCGCGCAGGACAGCCTCCAGTGCTGGCGGCTCTCCTGAGCGTGACGGCTTCCCCATGCGACAGAAGATCAGGCCTCGTGGGCTGACGATCGAAGCGTCCCGCACGTAGATCGAATCGAGCGTCGTGTGATCGTCGCGCGGCAGCGTGATCAGCGTGGCGCCGGTCGACTGCAGCAGCTCGAGGAACCGGTCGTATTCGCGTTCCGCGCGACCGAGATCGGGCGGCGCCGTGAAGTTGAGTGCGGCCCACTGTGTTGCGATCGTCTCTGGACCGACAAACGCATCCCGTGGGTGTTTCACGATCACCTGGGTGAGGGGATCGACTTCGGACAGCACGATGGTCAGCCCTCACTTCCACCGGGTCAGGATTGTCTCGCGATCGAAGATCCTGATCGCCACGGCCATCAGGACGGCGTTGAGCCCGACGAGGACGACGGCGATCACGAACATCAGCGGTGTGGTCAGCCGAAAGGCGCCCATCAGCTGGCTGATGAAGAGACCGACGACGGGCAGGATGATCGTCACCCCGATCTGCTGCGCCGTGCGCGCGTCGTTGACCCGCGACGACACGCACACCGCCATCTGCAGTGCCGCCAGACCGGCCAGCGGTCCCAGTACGAAGACGATGGCAAGGGTTCGAGGGGCAAGCACGGCCCAGATCACACCTGATTGGGCGAAGGCGAGGATCGTCAACATGTAGATCCCCATGCAGGCCACGGTCATCAACAACGCCGGCAGCAGTGAGCTCAGCACCTTCGCGCCCAGCAGTTCCATCGTCGTCAGCGGGGTCGCCAGCAGCGGCTCGAGGGATCGCGCCTGCTTCTCCCCCACGATGCTATATGCCGCGATCGACATCGCGCAGGTAATCGGGATGAGCATGAACATCAGCGAGAAGTACTGAAAGATGAATGCCTGGACGGCCGCTTCGGGATTGAGGCCGCGAAGCCCGGGCTGGTCGCGATACAGCTCGAGTGCGACCTCGAAGTCGCTCGAGTCCGACAGCTTCTCGCCGGCCACGGCAGGGATGACGATGGCCACGACGACCGGCATCGCAATCGCGACGATTCCGACGATCAGTACCGGAAGAAACAGCGCCAGGTTCTGACGCTGGTCGGCGAACTCTTTGCCGACGAGCGCCCATACCCGTCTCATTGCACGCCGCCTTCCGGATGCAGCAGCTTCAAGTAGACCTCTTCGAGCGGCGGCTCCTCCTGAACGACCGCCTCGATGTCCGCCCCCGCCTGCACGAGCCGCCTGACGAGATCGGGAGTGGTGAGCGGCGTTCCGTTGAGGGCTACGGACATTTGTGTGCCATCGCTGCGGATATCGGTGAGACCGGCCCCGCGAAGAAGCGGTTCGTATGTGGACGCCAGCTGCCGCAATGTCACCCGAACCCGCGGCGCAAAGAGCCGTTGTCGAAGCGCCTCGGGCGAGCCCACCGCAATGAGCCGCGTCCGCAGCACCGCGACGCGATCGGCAACGCGCTCGACTTCGTCGAGATTGTGGGTGCAGAGCAGCACCGTGCGACCCTGTTGACGCAGGCCCATCACGAGCTCACGAACCTCGCGCGCGCTCTCGGGGTCGAGGTTGGCGGTCGGCTCATCGAGCAGAACGAGGCGCGGTTTGTGGAGCAGGCTCCGTGCCAGCGCCACGCGCTGCCGCAGTCCCTTCGACAACTCGGCGGGGCGGTCCTTTGCTCTGTCGGGAATCTCGAAGAGCGCGAGCGCTTCATCGACCGCTTTGCGCGGCGAGTCCAGATCGTAGAGTCGTGCATACACCTCGAGGTTCTGGCGGACGGTCAAGCTGTCCCACAGCCCCGGTGCCTCGGTGAGAAAGCCGATGTGCGCTCGCAGCTGCGATGACGTCGCAGGCGTCATCGGCACGCCATCCAGGTGCACAGTGCCAGACGAGGGCGCGATGAGACCCGCGAGCACGCGCAGCGTCGTCGTCTTGCCCGCGCCGTTGGGACCCAGGAGCGCGAAGATCTCGCCGCTCTTCAGCTCGAAGGACACATCGTCGAGCGCCACGCGATCGTCAAATCGACGGGTGAGATGAGACGCGGTCAGCACAGGGACAGTGTAGGCCGGGGCTGTTCTTCAGCCCCGGCGTGATCAACGTGGATCAAATTCGTAGCAACCCGGGGTCACGAGCAGACGGCCATCCCGCCCGAACGACAGGCTGGTAGGGCTGATGATCCCCGCGCCGCTGAATTGGAGGGTTCGCGTCTTGTCACCCGACGCGTCGTACACGTAGGTGAACGGCACGACCAACGAGATCCACAGGTTTCCACGGGGGTCGACTTCCGCGGCACGGATGACCGGCGCTACCAGCGGGAGCTCTCGATCCTGCACGCGGCGCTTTGGCCAGCGGGTGGGCTGGGCATCGAGCAGCGCATCGATCTCGCGACCTTCGATGTGCCGCTCGAACACGAGCGTGCCGCTGCGATCGTACTTGCGGAACAGCGGACGGCCGGTGATGAACACGTAGAAGTAGCCACCCGTGGGATCGACCAGCGGGAGTCCCGTATTGAGGGCGACGTGAAGATCGCGATCGTCTTCGAACCCCGTTGCGCGCAGCCGCCCGATGCTGTGAAACGCCGAGCCGCCGGGCGAGTATTCGGTGAAGAGCGATCCGCTTTCCGGATGGCTGATGAGGAGCCTGTCTCCCGCATGCTGAACGGACGCGGCGCCGTTCAGCATCACGTTGCCGAGAAGTACGTGCGCAGCCGGCGTGCCCGGGAGAAAGAATCCTGTCAGCAGCCTGCCGGTCGGATCGAACGTCTGCACCCGCTGCTGTGCGCGTGGGACGTCGACCACGACGAACCGGCCGTCAGGCAGCAGGTCGAAGCCGGTCGGCTGAATGACGCGACCATCTTCCTGACCGATCTCGAGCAGCTTCCTGGATGTCGAGCGTGTGTCGTCGATGGTGTAGACGGTGTGGCCGCGCCGATCGAACACGTAGTAGGTGCCGTTCGCGGCCTGCTGAAAGTCGAGCGGTTCCTCGAACGACCCGACGATGTGCGGAGGCAGTGCAGCGACCGAGCGCAGCACCTCGACCCGAAGTGCGGCATCGGTTCGTGCGATCGACGCCGCGACGAGGAGTGCGCAGACCGTCGCGAGGCGGGACACTAGTACGCGGCCAGCGCGCGAATGGCCTGAAGAACGTCTTTAGTGCCTGGCAGGATCTCTTCTTCGAGCACCGGCGCGTAGGCGACCGGGCAGTCGAGCGAGGCGACGCGCTTGACCGGCGCATCAAGGTCGTCGAAGAGCTCGTCAGAGATCCGCGCGGCGATCTCGGCGCCGAACCCGCACGTCAGCTGATCTTCGTGCGCGACGATGACTCGACTCGTCTTTCTGGTGAACTCGGCGATCGTTTCCCAGTCGTACGGGATGATCGTCCGCAGATCCACCACGGCGACGCTGACGTGATCGCGCTCGGCCTGCTGCGCGGCGAGCAGTGATCGCTGCACCATGGCGCCCCACGTGAACACCACCATGTCGGCGCCGTCGCGCAGCACCGATGCCTTGCCCAACGGCACCATGTAGTCGGCGCCGGGATACGCGCCCTTGTTGTAGGTCTGCCGATACAGGTGCTTGTGCTCGAGAAACAGCACCGGATCGTCGCTGCGGACGGCGGTCCGCAGCAGACCCGCGGCGTCGACGGCGGTCGACGGATACGCGATGCGGATGCCCGGGCAGTGCGCGAAGATGCTCTCGCCCGACTGGCTGTGATACGGGCCGCCGCCTCGGAGATAGCCGCCGATCGGCACGCGGATGACCATCGGGCACGACCAGG
>DATFRP010000325.1:0-21674 GCA_035263125.1 Vicinamibacterales bacterium | reverse complement strand
AGGGTCGACATCGGGCGCGGAGCGCTAAAGGCAAAACCCTTGCCTCACCTTTTGCGACAATTCACGCCAGATCTGGAGGAGTCGCGCCTTTTGTGGACGCTTCGGCCGTCCCCCTCGACGGTCACTGGCGGGGGACTGGAGTTGCTCAACGAGGCTTGAGCCCCTCGATGAACCGGTACCCTTCGCGGTCGCCAAGGACTCGAACCGCGGCGAACCCGACCGCCTCGAGCGCAGCCACGGTCCCACCGGCCGTCTCGAATTGCGCATCACGCTTGGGACCGCCGAACAGCGCCCGCATGCCGGTCGGCTTCCCGGCCTCGAGCACGATCACTCGGCCGCCATGACGCAGCACCCGGAGCACTTCGCGGATCGACTGGTTGCGAACCGATGCGTCGAGACTCGTCAGGAGGCCATCTGCGTTGTGAATGACCGCGACGTCGTAGGCGCCGTCCTCGAACGGCAGACGATCGACTGGTTCTATCCGCACGTCTGGAGACGACGATCCTTCACCAACGACGTCGGAGATGCGGTGCGCCCCCGATTCGTCGGGAACGACGACAGTGGCGAGTCCCGTGATGCCGGTTTTCCCGGCGATTGCGTGTACGATGCGCGGATCATTGACGCCGATCTGGAGCACGCGTTCGCCGGATCGCACGCTGCTCATGGAGACGGCCAGGGGCTCGCGGCCAACGTTCGACTCGCGCAGAAACAGGCGCATTTTTGCCATGATATAGTGGCCGATTGTGACTCCACCAGTTGAGATCGCCCCCGCACGCGGCAAGCTTGGTGTGCTGCTGGTCGGCCTCGGCGCCGTCAGCACGACCACCATTGCCGGCGTGATGGCCATACGCAAGGGGCTGGCCCCGCCTATCGGTTCGCTGACGCAGATGGGCACCATTCGTCTCGGCAAGCGCACGGAAGGGCGCGCGCCGAAGATCAAGGATTTCGTTCCGCTCGCGAGCCTCGACGACATCGTGTTCGGTGGGTGGGACATCTTCGAGGAGGACTGCTACGCCGCCGCGCGAACCGCCGGTGTGCTCGAGGTCTCACAGCTCGATCAGGTGCGGAGCGAGCTCGAAGCGGTCAAACCGATGCCTGCGGTGTTCGACCGCCGGTATGTGAAGCGCCTCGACGGCCCCAACGTCAAGAAGGGGAAGAACAAGCGCGATCTCGCCGAACAGGTGATCGCCGACATCCGCGCCTTCAGGTCGAAGCACGGCTGCGATCGCATGGTGATGATCTGGTGCGGAAGCACCGAGGTCTACATGAAGGAGACCGCCGCCCATGCGTCGGTCGCCTCGTTCGAAAAGGCGCTCGATCAGAGTGATGATTCCATCCCGTCCAGTATGGTCTACGCGTACGCGGCGCTGCGCGAAGGGCTGCCGTTTGCGAACGCGGCGCCGAATCTCACCGCCGACGTTCCGGCCATGCTGGAGCTGGCGGCGCGAATGAAGTCGCCGTTGGCCGGCAATGACATGAAGACGGGACAGACGCTGATCAAGACGATCATCGCGCCTGGTCTCAAAGCGCGTCTGTTGGGAGTGAAGGGCTGGTACTCGACGAACATTCTCGGGAATCGCGACGGGGAAGTGCTCGACGATCCCGAGTCGTTCAAAACCAAGGAAGAGAGCAAGAAATCGGCGCTCGAATACATCTTCCAGCCGCACCTGTATCCGGACCTGTACGCCGACCTGTGCCACGTTGTCCGGATCAACTACTACCCGCCGCGGGGCGACAACAAGGAAGGCTGGGACAACATCGATCTGATCGGCTGGCTCGGATACCCGATGCAGCTGAAGATCAACTTCCTCTGTCGCGACAGTATTCTCGCGGCGCCGATCGTGCTCGATTCGGTTCTGTTCCTCGATCTGGCGAAGCGGGCGGGAATGTCAGGCATTCAGGAATGGCTGTCGTTCTATTTCAAGAGCCCGATGCATGCACCCGAGGTGTATCCGGAGCATGATCTGTTCATTCAGCTGATGAAGCTGAAGAACACGCTGCGCTACATGCAGGGCGAGGAGCTCATCACGCATCTCGGTCGCGAGTACTACGACTAGGCGATCGTGGCACAAGCGGCCCTCGTCGGCGGTCTCTTCATCGGCATCCTGTCGGCGCTTCCGGTCATCAAGTACGCCAACTGCTGCTGCATCTGGATCATCGGCGGCGGGATCGTCGCAGCCTATCTCGATCAGCAGAACGATCAGCGTCCCATCACCCCCGGGCGGGGGGCACTTGCGGGTCTGTTTGCAGGCGTCTTCGGCGCAGTCGTGTGGCTCGTCGCAGCGCTTGCAGTCCGTGCCCTCCTGGCACCGCTCGAGGAGCGCATGGCCAGTGCCTTCCTTCGAAACGCACCGGACATCCCCCCCGACGTCCGCACGATCCTCGAGAATGCGGGCACGAGTTCGGTGGTGGAGTACGTCGTGTTTTTTGTCTTGTTCCTGTTTGCCGGCAGTATCGTGTCGACCGTCGGCGGCCTGCTCGGCGCCGCCTTCTTTCGCAACGACGTGCCTCCCGCGCTCGGAGGTCCTCCCCCTCTCCCACCCGAGTAGACTGCAGTATCCTGTTCGGCCTATGGCCCAGCCGCAACCGTCTGCAGAAATCGCCGATCTGCTCAAGGAAGATCGCACCTTCCCGCCGTCCGAGGCATTCACGTCACACGCGAATGTTCGCGATGAAGAGGTCTATGCCCGCGCCGAGCGCGATCCGGAAGCGTTCTGGGCCGGCTTCGCCGAAGAGCTCGAGTGGTTCTCGAAGTGGACCCACGTACTGAATTGGCAGCCTCCGCATGCCAAGTGGTTTGTCGACGGGACGCTGAACGCGAGCGTCAACTGTGTGGATCGCCACATCCGTGGTCCACGACGCAACAAGGCCGCACTCATCTGGGAAGGTGAACCTGGCGATCGGCGCACGTTGACGTATTTCGATCTGTTCCGCCAGGTCAGTCAGTTCGCAAATGTCCTCAAGTCGCTGGGGGTCAAACGAGGCGATCGCGTGGCCCTGTATCTGCCGCTCATCCCCGAGCTGGCGATCGCGATGCTGTCGTGTGCACGCATCGGGGCAGTGCACTCCGTCGTGTTCGGCGGCTTCAGTTCGGAATCACTCCGTGATCGGATCAACGACGCGAAGGCGACCGTGCTCGTCACCGCCGACGGCGGCTGGCGCCGCGGACAGGTGGTGCCGCTCAAGAAAATGGCCGATGAGGCGCTCGAAGACACACCGTCGATCCGGCACGTCGTCATCGTGCAGCGTCTCCACGGATCCCCAATCGAAGTGCATGTCAGGGAAGGGCGCGACCACTGGTACCACCGGCTCATGCAGGAAGCCAATCACACATGCGAGCCCGAGAAGATGGGCTCCGAGGACATGCTGTACATCCTGTACACGTCGGGCACGACCGGTAAGCCCAAAGGGATCGTGCACACCACCGGCGGATACCTCGTCGGCACCTACGCCACTACGAAGTGGGTCTTCGATTTGAAAGAGGATGACGTCTATTGGTGTACCGCCGATATCGGCTGGGTCACCGGACACAGCTATGTCGTGTATGGACCGCTCGCGAACGGTGCGACGGTCGTCATGTACGAAGGCGCACCCGACTGGCCGTCAAAGGATCGTCTGTGGCAGATCGTCGAGCGTTACGGCGTGACGATCTTCTACACCGCGCCAACGGCGATTCGAGCCTTCATGCGTTGGGGCACAGAGTGGCCGAAACGGCGCGAGCTCACCAGCCTTCGCCTCCTTGGATCGGTTGGCGAGCCGATCAATCCGGAAGCCTGGGTCTGGTATCACCGCTACATTGGCGGCGAGCGGTGCCCCGTCGTCGACACGTGGTGGCAGACTGAAACCGGGGCAATCATGATCACGCCGCTCCCCGGCCTGACGACGACGAAGCCGGGATCTGCGACGCGCCCCTTCCCGGGTATCAAAGCGGAGATCAAGACCGACAGAGGCGAGAGCATTCAGGGCGCGGGCGGCGGCCTGTTGGCGCTGACACGTCCGTGGCCTTCGATGCTCCGCGGCATCTATGGCGATCCGGATCGGTACGTGAAGCAGTACTGGAGTCGATGGACACCCGACATCTACTTCACCGGCGATGGCGCGAAGCGCGATGAAGACGGCTTCTTCTGGTTGCTCGGTCGCGTCGATGATGTGCTCAACGTCGCCGGACACCGCATCGGTACGATGGAGGTCGAGAGTGCGCTCGTCGATCATCCTCGCGTGGCCGAGGCGGCCGTCGTCGGACGCCCTCACGAGATCAAAGGACAGGCCGTGGCTGCCTTTGTCACGCTCAAGGAGGGCGTGCACGGGAACGACGTGCTGACTGCTGAGCTCAAGGACCACGTGGTGAAAAAGATCGGCGCGATAGCGCGCCCCGACGACGTGATCTTCGCGGCCGATCTGCCGAAGACGAGATCGGGAAAGATCATGCGACGGCTGTTACGCGATATCGCAGAAGGCAAAGCGCTTGGTGACACGACGACGTTGGCCGATCCCGCTGTCGTCGCGCGGCTCAAGGACCAATATCAGGACGAACACTAGCGCCGTATTCTGGCGAACCGCGGTTCGCAGTTCCGTCTCGCCGCATCGTTCGATGGAGTCCCACTCTCAACCCCGGCTATCGATCACCCGATCGAATCGCGCATTCGAAAACTTAAGTCTGCTTGGCGACACCTTTCGGTCGCGCGGCGCGCTCGATAACTGTTGACAAGTCTTCGTCGAATCAATACCTTACTGCCACCTTCCCCCTCCCATGAGAGTGGCCACGATTGTGAACGGCGCGTTCACGATCTGTGCTCAGGCCGGAGGATCCCATGTTTCAGGTTGCCACCGAATCGGTCGACGGTCCCCTGTTGTCGGAAGTGGACCGGCTATTCGCGACGCTCGATGGTGCATCCATTCCGAGCGAGAGCGGTGAATGGCATTCGCGCGTCCAAGGCATTCACGCAGACGGTCCTTACATCTGGCTTCAACTTCAACGAGACGAAGACGACACACAGAGCGCCGTGCTCCGCCTTCCGCGAGCGCTCAGTCTCGAAGTGCTGCTCGACGCCTTGATGGCAGTGCTGCCTTCGATTCATTTCGGTGAAGACGCGCCGCAGATCGTGAAAGTGCCTCAGTTCGGGTAAACGCAGGTCCCGCACGTCGGCGGTGGCGCCGCATCATCGGGACATCGACGATGCTCGTCGGCGTCGCCGCATCAGGGTCGTTCGCGAGTTGCGCTGCGCTTCCAGTTGATTGCAAGCAGCAGCCGATTCCAGTTCACCGCGCCTCCGTCCGCCGCGCATCGTATTTCCGTAGCTAAGTCGTTGACACAAAGGTTGTTATCTGCCGAAAGTGCAGACGACTGAACGCATGTCGCATGCGCCATTCAGGAAGGAAAGAACTGACAACATGAGATCATTTCTTGGGTCCTGAGCTGGTCCTCAGGAACTGTCGGGAATGGCGAGCCGTAAACTAGGGGGGCGGCGACCCGAGCAGATCTCTTCTGAACAGAAACTGGAGTCCGCATGGCCTTGATTGAAACTCATGATCTTTGGAAGACCTACGTGATGGGATCGGAGGAGATCCACGCACTGCGAGGCGTGTCGATGGAGATCGAGCGTGGCGACTACGTGGCCATCATGGGCCCCTCGGGGTCGGGCAAGTCGACGCTCATGAATCTGATTGGCTGCCTGGATACACCCAGCAAGGGCAGCTACCTTCTCAACAACAAGCAGGTCGGCCAGATGAACGACAACGAGCTGGCCCAAATCAGGAACGAGGAAATCGGGTTCGTCTTCCAGACGTTCAACCTGCTGCCGCGCGCCTCTGCCTTGCAGAATGTCGAACTGCCGCTCGTCTACGCAGGTGTCGCCGCGCGAGAGCGACACGAGCGAGCCAAGACGGCGCTCGACAAGGTCGAGCTCTCGTCGCGCATGTCACATCGGCCGAACGAGTTGTCGGGTGGTCAACGCCAGCGCGTGGCGATTGCCCGTGCGCTTGTCAACAATCCGTCGATCCTGCTCGCGGACGAGCCGACCGGCAACCTCGATTCAAAGACGGGCGCCGAAATCATGGCGCTCTTCGGCCGACTGCACCAGGCGGGCAACACAATCGTCCTGGTCACTCACGAAGCCGACATCGCGGCGTTCGCGCGACGCTCGATCCACCTCCGCGACGGCCAAATCGAAAAAGACATTCGTCAGGCCGCCTAGATCGCGGCCGAATGGCCGGACGCGATTTCCCGCAGCGGCGCCTCGCGATCGAACGACGCGGGATCGAGCGCGATGCGCGTGCGGGGCGCATCTGGATCCAGGACCGGTACAGCGCTGAGGAGCGCACGCGTGTAGGGATGCGCCGCACGCGAGAACAGCGTGTCGGTTTCGCCGATCTCGACGATCCGCCCCAGATACATCACCGCGACCCGGTTGCAGATGTGCTGAACCAGCCGCAGGTCGTGCGCGATGAACAGGAAGGTCAGCGCGAGGCGGGCGCGCAGCTCCATCAGCAGGCGCACGACCTGCGCTTGAATCGACACGTCGAGTGCCGACACCGCTTCGTCGGCAATCACGAAGGCAGGGTTCAACGCGAGCGCCCGGGCAATCCCGATTCGTTGTCGCTGCCCGCCGCTGAATTCGTGCGGATACCGTCGAAGGAGATCGTGGTCGAGGCCCACCAGATCGAACAGTTCGGCGACGCGGGTGCGGCGTTCCGACTGCGATCCGAGGCGATGGATGATGAGCGGCTCTTCGACGATGTCGCCGACGCGCATGCGGGGATTCAGCGAGGAATACGGGTCCTGGAAGACGATCTGCATGTCGCGCCGTGCGGTTCGCATGCGCGCCTTCGAGAAGCGGAGCACGTTCTCTCCGCGAAACAGCACTTCGCCGGCGGTGGGCTCGACGAGCCGCAGGATACACCGGCCAAGAGTGCTCTTCCCGCTTCCTGATTCACCGACGAGCCCGAACATCTCGCTTTCACGAATCACGAAGTTCACATCGTCGACCGCTCGTACGATCGTGGGCGGCGCAAACACGCCGTGTCGACGGACGAAATGCTTGACGAGATGACGCACCTCGAGTAGCGGCGTCATTGACCCCTTTGGCTCATGCCGGGAATCGCGGCGAGCAGACTCTGCGTGTACGCGTGCGACGGAGCGCGAAGGATCTGGCGGACAGAACCCTGCTCGACCAGTTGTCCGCGGTGCATCACCGCCACCCGGTCGGCCATCTCTGCGATCACGCCGAAATCGTGGGTGATGAGCAGCAGCGCGAGGTTGTGTGTCGCTTTCAACTCACGGAGCAGGTCGAGTACCTGGGCCTGAATGGTGACGTCGAGCGCCGTGGTCGGTTCGTCGGCGATGATGAGCGGGGGTCGACACGCGAGCGCAATTGCGATCATCACCCGCTGACGCATTCCTCCCGAGAGCTGGTGTGGGTAGTCCCGGACGCGTCGCGCCGGATCGGAGATCCGGACCAGGTCGAGCAGTTCAATCGCGCGCTGGCGTGCCTCGTTGGCGCTGGCCGCATGATGCACGGTGAGCGCTTCTGCGATCTGATCCCCGACGCGCATGATGGGATTCAGGGCGCTCAATGGCTCCTGGAAAATCAACGAGATGCGTCGGCCGCGGACCGCGCGCATCTCGGATTCGGGCAGCGCCAGCAGGTCGCGTCCGTCGAAGATCACCTGGCCGCCGATGATTCTGCCCGGTGGCTGCAGGAGACGCAGGATCGAGAAGGCGGTTACCGACTTGCCGCTGCCCGATTCGCCGACCAGTCCGAGGGTCTCTCCGCGATCGATGGTGAAGCTGACGCCGTCAACCGCATTTGCCCCGGCCCCGGTTTCAGAGAAAGACACCGTCAGTCGCCGCACGTCGAGCAGATGTGTCATCGACAGCGATCAGGCGTTCGAGGCGTCGCGGTATTCGCCGAACACGCGACGCATCGTATCGGCAATCTCACCGAGCGTCGCACGTTTTTCGACAGCGTCGATGATGACCGGCACCAGGTTGTCTCCCTGACGTGCGGCCGTCGCGACAGCCGTCAATGCCGCTCGCCACTCGCTCTCGCTCCGGCCGGCGCGAACGGCCCGGACTCGGTCGATTTGCGTGCGCTCGATATCGGGGTCGAGCTGGAAGACGGTGGCAGTCGACGCGCCAGGCTGCACATAGCGATTGACGCCGACCACGATCGTCTCCCCGCTGTCGACGGCTTGCTGCGCCGAATAGGCCGAATCCTGAATCTGGCGCTGGATGTAACCGGCCTCGATGGCGGCGAGGGTGCCACCCATCGCGTCGATGCGTGCGAGGTGCTCCATGACGTGACGTTCGATCCGATTGGTCATCTCCTCGACGGCATATGCGCCGCCGACAGGGTCCACAGTGGATGCGACACCGCTTTCGTGCAACATGATCTGCTGTGTCCGCAGCGCGATCGTGGCGCTTTCTTCCGTGGGCAGCCCAAGGGCTTCGTCCCGACTGTTGCAGTGAAGCGACTGCGTCCCCCCAAGAACGGCCGACAACGCCTGCAGCGCGACACGGACGATGTTGTTGTCGGGTTGCTGCGCGGTCAGGGTGCTGCCCGCGGTCTGCGTGTGGAAGCGCAGTTGCTGCGCTCGCGGGTTGGTCGCACCGAAGCGGTCCCGCATCAGGCGGGCCCACAGCCGTCGGGCGGCGCGAAACTTCGCAATCTCCTCGAGAAAGTTGCTGTGCGCGTTGAAGAAGAACGACAGCCGCTGTCCGACGATGTTCACGTCGAGGCCCGCGGCCACCGCCGCCTCGACGTACGCGATACCGTGCGCGAAGGTAAACGCCACTTCCTGTACTGCGTCCGCGCCGGCTTCTCGAATGTGATATCCGCTGATCGAGATCGGGTTCCATTTCGGAACATGCCGCTCGCAGTACGACATGATGTCGGTAACGATGCGAAGCGACGGGCGGGGTGGGTAGATGTACGTCCCTCGTGCGACATACTCCTTGAGGATGTCGTTCTGGATCGTTCCTGCGAGACGGTGAGGTGACACACCCTGACGAGTGCCTGCGGTGACGTAGAGCGCGAGCAGGATGATCGCGGTCGCGTTGATCGTCATCGACGTCGACACCTGATCGAGCGGAATCCCGTCGAGCAATGCCACCATGTCTTCGATGGAATCGATCGCGACGCCGACGCGTCCCACCTCCCCCGCAGCCAGCGCATGATCGGAGTCGTATCCGATCTGTGTGGGCAGATCGAACGCGACGCTCAGACCCATCACACCTTGCGACAGGAGATAGCGGTACCGGCGATTGGATTCGGCGGCAGTCCCATAACCCGCGTATTGGCGCATCGTCCAGGGACGGCCCCGGTACATGTCGGGCTGAATGCCGCGTGTAAATGGAAAAGCGCCCGGGCTGCCGATGTCGAAGATCGGGTCGGCATTGCGCAGGTCGTTGGGATTGAAGGACGACCGTTCTTTACCTGCGTCGCGCTTCGGCACTTCGCGGATTCTAACCCAAGCCTTTGCGGGTCAGTTGATTACCGGCGCCCACGTCGCGGTCACGACACGGCGAACCGCTCCGGTGGCCAATCCTCAGTTCAAAACCCCAGCAGAATGGCCGGTTTGTTGACACTGCGCCCGAATACCCCTACAATGCCGCCAGCCTTACTTGAGGCTAACCCTATACAAATGAACATCTTTGGCGCCCAATCCCTGCCAGCCTCCCCGGTCAGTGCAGGATCGGATTGGGATCGCCCCCGGATCCCGGCCCGGCGGCGGATGAGGAGGACCAGTAATGGATGACGTCGTGAACCGGTTCGCAAAAGAGCTGGCCGACGCGATCGCCGCTGCCGTTGCCGAGAACCCTCAAGTGGAAGCCTGCCGCGCGAAAGCGCGTGAGGCTGGCTTTGATATGCGGGTCACGCTCGAAGCGGTCGTGGGCTTTGTCAGCCGGAACAACGGTGCGGCGGTGACGAAGATCACCACGCCTGCTCGCCTGCTGCCTGCGCGGAAGGCGTTCGACTTGACGACCAACGACCGTCGATTCCTTCGCTCCCTTCGCATCGGGTGCGACGAGGCGCCGACCGAAGCGGTCGACAACAACACCTAATCTCACGGGTCGCGCTCGGCCCGACATTTCGACGAGAGGCTGCCTGCGCAGCCTCTTTTCACGTACCCGCTTTTCCTTGGTTGGCGACTGCTGCTGCCTTCTGTTTGATCGCCTCCTGATCGCCAAGGTAGAACTTCTGCAACGGCTCGAGCCGCTCGTTGAGCAGATACACCAGCGGAATTCCCGTCGGAATGTTCAGATCGACGATGTCTTCATCGGAGATTTTGTCGAGATATTTCACGAGCGCGCGCAGGCTGTTTCCATGCGCAGTGATCAGCACTCGTTTGCCCGCTTTGATGTCCGGTGCGACGGTTTCATGCCAGTAAGGGAGGAAGCGCGCGACGGTGTCTTTCAGCGACTCGGTCAGCGGCATTTCTGACGGCTTGAGATTCGCGTACCGACGATCGTGGGACGGATGATCGGGGTTTTCGGGCGCAAGCGGCGGCGGAGGGATATCGTAGCTGCGGCGCCAGATCTTCACTTGCGCCTCTCCGTGTTTCGCCGCGGTCTCGGCTTTGTTCAGGCCCTGCAGCGCACCATAGTGGCGCTCGTTGAGCCGCCACGAGCGCCGCTGCGGAATCCACATCATGTCCATCTCGTCGAGGGCAATCCACAGCGTGCGGATGGCCCGCTTGAGCACCGACGTGTACGCGATGTCGAATTCGAACTTCTCGGCCTTCATCAGGCGGCCGGCTTCGCGAGCCTCGTCGCGTCCCCGGTCGGTGAGGTCCACATCGGTCCATCCGGTGAACCGATTCTCCTTGTTCCACGTGCTCTCGCCGTGGCGCAGTAAGACGAGTCTGAGCATGGCGGCTGACGGGTCAGGATGCGGCGGCACTGAACTGACGAATGGCGGCCGTTCCGGCGTACCGCGCACGCGATCCGAGTTCTTCCTCGATGCGTAAAAGCTGGTTGTACTTCGCGACCCGGTCGCTGCGGCTGGCCGACCCGGTCTTGATCTGTCCGGCGCAGGTGCCGACGGCGAGATCGGCGATCGTGCTGTCCTCGGTCTCACCAGACCGATGGGAGATGATCGTGGCGTAGCCGGCGGCGCGTGCCATGGCGATGGCGTCGAGGGTTTCCGATACTGTGCCGATCTGATTGAGCTTCACCAAGATCGCATTCCCGACGCCTTCCGCGATGCCCTTGCGCAGGATCTCGGGGTTGGTCACGAACACATCGTCTCCCACCAGCTGTACGCGCGCGCCGAGGGCGCGAGTCAACGTCTGCCACCCGCTCCAATCGCCTTCGGCAACGCCGTCTTCAATCGAGATGATCGGATACTGGCGCACCCAGTCGGCGTACATCTCGACCATCTGATCGGGCGTGCGCGAAGGCTCGCCCGACTTCTTGAACACATAGGTGCCGTTGTCCCAGAGCTCGCTCGATGCCACGTCGAGTGCGAGGAAGACGTCGGTCCCCGCGCGGAATCCGGCTTTGCCGACGGCCTCGAGGACCATGTCGAGCGCCTCGCGGTTGGACTTGAGGCTGGGGGCGAACCCGCCCTCGTCGCCGACACCCGTTGAATGGCCGGCCTTTTTCAAGATCGCGCGGAGAGCATGGAAGATCTCCGTGCCGGCACGAAGGGCCTCGGCAAAGCTGGGGAGCCCCAGCGGCATCACCATGAATTCCTGCAGGTCGACGTTGCTGTCAGCGTGCGCCCCGCCATTCAGGATGTTCATCATCGGAGCAGGCAGCACGAAACGGCCGTCGGCAGGGGCGTCGCCGCTCAATCGCCCAATCTGCTCGTAGAGGGGGCGGCCTTCCATGGCGGCTGCGGCACGGGCCGCGGCCATCGAGACCGCGAGCGTCGCGTTTGCGCCGAGACGGCTTTTCGTGGGAGTGCCATCGAGCTCGATCAGCCGCCGGTCGATGGCGCGCTGATCGAGCTCGATGCCCTGAAGGGCTCGGGCGATTTCGCCGTTGACGTGATCGACGGCTTTCCTGACGCCCTTGCCGAGATACCGTCCCTTGTCGCCGTCGCGCAATTCCAGGGCTTCACGCACACCGGTCGATGCCCCCGACGGCACCGCGGCACGGCCCAAAGCCTTTCCGACCCAGACATCGGCTTCGACGGTGGGGTTGCCCCGGGAATCGAGGATCTCGCGGCCATGAACACGAGTGATTTGCACGATAGACCTCGTCCTTCGACCGAAGCTACGCCGTCACTCCCGTACGATCCGCAATCGCTTCGGCGCGCAGCGCCTCTTCGTCGATCGGCCCGATGTGCGGCTCATCGTCAGCCGTGACCACGACCACGCCGGCGTCGGTCACGTTGTGCCGACGACGGTCCTCCTGCTCATCGAACCCGATGAGCGCTCCGCGCGGCACCAGCACGTCGCGATCGATGATCGCGCGCCGGATTCGGACGTGCCGTCCCACGCGAACGCCCGGCATCAGGATCGACTGATCGATATGACAGAAGCTGTGTACCCGCACGTTCGGGCACAAGATGCTGCCAGTGATGCGACTGCCCGAGATGATGCAGCCGCTGGAGATCACCGAGTCGAGCGCCTGACCGCATCGTCGGGGCTCCTCTGCGAAGACGAACTTCGCCGGCGGCGCCTGAGGCTGATACGTGCGCAGCGGCCATTCAGGATCGTACAGATTGAACTCGGGATTCACCTGACACAGATCCATGCTCGCATCGTAGTACGCGTCCAGGGTGCCGATATCGCGCCAGTATTTCGACGCCTTCTTGTTCTCGTCGTAGAAGCGATAGGCGAAGACCGGAGATGAATCGAGGAGCGCCGGGATGATGTTCCTTCCGAAGTCGTGCTGACTCTCGGGTTGAATCGCATCCTCTTCCAACGCCCGCACCAGCACATCGGCGCGAAAGATGTAGATACCCATCGAGGCGAGCGCGACGCCGGGCGAACCTGGGATGGGTGTCGGATGCTCGGGCTTCTCCTGAAACCCGATGACGCGTTCGTCCTGATCGATGTTGACGATCCCGAAACGGATGCTCTCGGCGGCGGGGACCTCGAGCGCCGCGAGCGTCACGTCTGCGTTGTGATCGAGGTGGAACCGCAGCATCTTCGAATAGTCCATCTTGTAGACGTGATCGCCCGAGAGCACGATGACGTGACTCGGTGATTCGCGTTCGATGGAATACAGATTCTGGAAGACGGCGTCGGCGGTGCCGAGATACCAGTGCTCGCCGACGCGTTTCTGGGGCGGGAGGATTTCGATGAACTCCCCGAGTTCCTCGGAGACGACGTTCCATCCCATCCGGATGTGGCGATTGAGCGAGAGCGATTTGTACTGAGTCGCGATGAAGATACGTCTGAGCCCCGAGTTGATGCAGTTGCTCAGGGTGAAGTCGATGATCCGGTAGGGACCGCCAAAGTACACCGCGGGTTTCGCCCGCTCCTTCGTCAGCGGATAGAGCCGCTCACCCGCGCCGCCCGCAAGCAGGATGACAAGAATATCGTCCAGGACCATCTCGTGGTGTGTCCTTCCCGAATTACGTGTCCTTCCCGAATCACGATCGTAGCCGCCTTGACGCGCCCGAACGTCGTGGTCGAGGTCCCGTCGAGTCGCGCGCCTTCAGCGGCACGGTCCCCCCGGCATGGACCGTAGCCATCCCTCGCGAGTGGGGCGTACCGCACCTCGAGTCGCCGCGAAGGGGTAACAATTTTAGCATGCGGCATTGAACGCACAGTGTCATCCCGTTCGAAATGCTCGTCTTTTGGGCGTCCGCTCGATTGACTTGCCCGACACCCGTGCCTATGATCAGGCGATTCGGATTCTTGGATATGCTCGCCATGACAGCGGTGTATCGTGGACGAGGAAGCGAGGCATTCATGTACGTTCGTCGGGTCTTTGCCGTCTGTGCTCTGGCGGCCATGGTCGGCGCGGCGTGGCCGGTGGTCGCGCAGCGGAATAACGACAACAAGCAGAAACAGCAGCAGTCGGCGCGCAGTCCCCAGGAACAACAGGATGTGCAGGCGCTCGTGCAGGCGGTCGATGGGGCATTGATGGCCGATACCGGTATTCCAGTTCCGAACGCGACCACCCCGTCGGCACCGCCCGCGTCCGCGCCGACACCGAAGCCGTTGACCCTGGGTGGTCCCGATAAATCGCAAGGTGAGATCCCCATCAAGTGGGAGATCAATCATTTCGTGAAGGGGCAGACCGACACGTACATACCCTTCACGCTCAACCTCGATCGCGCGAGCGTTCCCGGAGGCGCTGCCGTCTACATCCGGATCGTGAATGCCGAGCAGGCCAACGCGTTTGCCAGCATGATGGCGAAGATGGCCTCGGGGCAGGGCAACAACAAAAATCAGCAGCCGTCTCGCCCGACGTTCGCCTGGGACAGCATCAACTTCGTCGACATCCCCGAGGATGGCAGGGTCTCACGCGCCGTTCAGCTCAAGCCCGGTCAGTACGCGATGTTCGTGGCGGTGAAAGAAAAGACGCCCGCGTCGGCCGCGAGCGGCGGGAAGAACGACAACAAGAAGAACGACAAGAATCAGCCTGCAACCGCGGCGCCGGCAGGCAAGGTCGGGGTGTTGCGGCACGACCTGACCGTGCCTGACTTTACAGCAAACGAGCTGAGCACGAGCAGCGTGATCATCGCGAAGTCGGTGGACCAGGTTGCCGGCCCGACCGGCGATCAGGAATCCAATCCTTACGTCTTCGGTCCGATGAAGATCACGCCGTCGATCGACGGCAAGTTCTCCAAGAAGGACGAACTGAGCGTGATCTTCTGGATCTATGGCGCGCAGGCCGCGGCAGGTGGCAAGCCGGACGTCACGATCGATTTCAACTTCCATCAACGGCTGCCCGAAGGCGAGAAGTACTTCAACAAGACCGCGCCACAGCAGCTGAATGCGCAGACCCTTCCCCAAGAGTTCAGCGTGGAAAAAGGCCACCAGCTCCCGGGAAGCCTGGTTGTGCCGCTGGAAAGTTTCCCAGCGGGCGAGTATCGACTGGAGATCAAGGTCACGGATAAGCCGTCAGGAAAAACGGTCACGCAGAACGTGAATTTCACGGTTCTTCCGGTGTAGTGCGGGGCGGTATTGGCAGTGGTGATGGTTGGTGGAGCAGTGACCAGCCAGAAGAAGAGCACGACGATGATCCGTATCCTCCGCCCCTGGTGTGGCATCGGAGTCGTGGTATGTGCGTTGGCCTCGCCCGCGTACGCGCAGCGAACGGTCACCGCGCAGATCCCGTCGGTCAAACAGGTCGCCGCCGCAAGCCACGGCGATCTCCATGGTCTGGTGCAGGACGATCGAGGTCAGCCGCTCGCCGGTGCCATCGTATCGGCATTCGGCTCGACGTCCGCGTTCGCGATTTCTGACAACGAGGGTCGCTTCACGCTGCGTGATCTGCCGCCGGGCCCGTACCTCCTGCGTGCGCACCTGCAGGAATACGTACCCTCTCGCGGTCGGATCATTCAGATCAGTCCGGATGGCAGAAACACGTCGACGATTGCGTTGACACGTCGACCGGACGCGTCGAGCCCACCACCGGTGGTGGCGGCGACGTTGGGTCCTGTCGAAGTGACGGAGCCCTCCGACACCGGGCACCCTCATGACGAGGTCGCGTGGCGAATGCGGCACGCAAAGCGCAGCGTGCTCAAGGACGCCGATCAGGCGATCGCCGCGCTCGACCACGACCCCGCTGGTGGCCTGACCCGCGCGGTCGGAACGCC
Source organism: Vicinamibacterales bacterium (assembly GCA_035263125.1). Taxonomy (GTDB): domain Bacteria; phylum Acidobacteriota; class Vicinamibacteria; order Vicinamibacterales; family UBA2999; genus Gp6-AA40. Next base: position 5,949 of record DATFRP010000325.1, on the reverse strand, counting down.
TGCGCGGCTGGCCTCATCGCTGTTCGACGATCTCTCGATGAGCGGGCAGTTCAACCTGCTTACGACCACATCGTTCGATCGCCCGCAGGATCTGTTCTCGATGAATGTCGAGATGCCGAAGAGCGTTGCGTTCCTGTCGCTCGCAGCCCCTGGCGCCCAGGGCGACTGGACGATGCGCGGCACCATCACCCAAGGCGATCTGGCGTCCTGGATCCTCGCAGGATCGTACGCGCGACGCAGCCCGGCATCGCATGCGTACGAGGCCGGCATCTCGTACGCCATGCAGCGCTATCTCGGTGGCAACGGGGAAGCGCTGGCCGCGATGCGCGACGGTAGCCGCAACGTGGGCTCGATGTACGCGTTCGACAACTGGACGGTGGCTCGCCCGATCCGCCTGTCCTACGGTGCCAAATACGCGCGGTATGACTATTTGACCGATCGCGATCTGTGGAGTCCACGCGCGAGTGTTTCGGTGCAGCCGAGCGCACACGACAGTTTTACGATCCGTGCCTCGATGTCGCGGCGAGAGGTCGCGCCGGGGGCCGAAGAATTCCTTCCGTCGTCAATCGGGCTGTGGCTGCCCCCGCAGAGAACGTTCGCCGCAGTCGCGCGCGGCATCTTCCAGCCGGAGCGCCACGATCAGGTCGAAGTGGGTGTCGAACGCGCCTGGCTTGGCAATGTCGTCGTGGGCGTTCGGGTCTTCGAACAGCGCGTCGACAACCAGCTGGTGACGTTGTTCGGGATTGGTGTCGCCGACCTGTCTGCGTCGGGCGCGGGTGTGGGCCACTACGACGTGGGATCGGCCGGTGCGTACGATGCTCGCGGCTGGGGCGTGACCGTGACCCGGGCGGTGAACGATCGTCTTCGCGCAACGGTTGATTACAGTGAAGCCGACGCGAACTGGAATCGACGTTCGCCTGACTTCGACGTGCTCACCGCCCTCGAGTCGTCGGTGCTGCGAAGCGAGGATCACGTGCGCGATCTGACCGCGTCGGTCGAAAGCGTGGTTCCCTCGACCGCGACTCGCGTGTTCGTCATTTACAAGCTCAATGCCGCCATCGCGGCATCCGATGCGGTTCTCACACCCAGCATGACGCGGGCTCGCTTCGATGTGCAGGTCAATCAGGCGCTGCCGTTCTTGAACTTCACCAACGCGCAGTGGGAGATGCTGGTGGCGGTGAGCAACCTGTTCAGGGAAGAGCTCGGCGAGACGTCGATTTACGATGAGGCGCTCGTCGTTCGGCCGCCGAAGCGTGTGCTCGGAGGTGTCACGGTCAGGTTTTGAGAACAGGTCTGCCCGACGAGATGAAGAAGGGACACGGGGAGCCAAGCTCCCCATTTTTTGCCGCAGTTTTTGGCTCCATTTGATTGGATGAGACGTTCTAGTCATTGGATTCATACGCGACCGACGATGTGGAGTCGGTGGACACGGCCTGCGGTGCCGCTCGTCGTGGTGTCGGTACTTCTCTGTCTGGGCGCCGCCAATATCGCCACGCGTGCGACGTGGAACGAGGTCGAAGACGGAGCGCTGTGGACCACCAGCAGTGCCGGCGTCGTCGCTGCCGACATCGCCCCCGGTAGTCCTGCGGAGCACATCGGTCTGGCCCGCGGAGACGTGCTGATCGCCATCGACGACCATCCCATTCAGGAGGCGTCCGATGTTGTGAACGTGCTGCACGCGGCCCGTCGCGACCAGACGCTGCGCTATACGACGCTTCGACTCGGTACACGCGAGGTCATCGATGTTCGGGTCGCACCGATCCCGACCGGGCCGGGCGCGCTGTATTTCGTGCTGGCGGCGGTCGGCATCTTCACGCTGCTCGTGGGTGGTGCCGTCAGGCTGCGACGTCCTCGCGATCCTGCGACACTCCATTTCTTCTGGGTCGCCGTCGCGTTCTTTGGAGTGTTCACGTTTTCCTTCAGCGGCCGCCTCGATCGGCTCGACTGGATCTTCTATTGGGCCGATGGCGTGTCGATTCTCGCGCTGCCGCCACTGTTCCTGCACTTTACGCTGGTGTTTCCGGAACGGCCGCGACGCTGGATGGACGGCCTGCTGGGACGCGCGGTCATTGTCTCGCTCTACGTTCCGGCGGTTGCGCTGGGGCTGGCGCGCATCTTTGCGCTGGGAGAGAGCACCCACAACGCCCGCCTCTTTGTCAGCATTGCATCGGCCCTCGACCGGCTGGAATATCTCTATCTGGCGGCCTGTCTGATTGGAGGCCTCGGCACGCTGATTCGGGCGCTGTCTCACGTGCGTACGATCACCGCCCGTCGTCAGCTGCGCTGGATCGCGTGGGGCACGGCGCTCGGGGCCGGGACGTTCGCGCTCGGCTACGCGCTCCCGTATGTGCTCGGCGTCGAGCCGTCGCTGCCGATGGAGCTCTCGGCAATTCCGCTCGGCCTGATTCCGCTGACCTACGCATCGGCGATCGTGCGGTATCGGCTGCTCGATATCGAAGTGATCGTCAAGCGCGCGCTGGTGTATGCGGCCGCCCTCGCGGCGATGGTCGCCATCTACGCGGTGCTGCTCGAAGCCGTTCAGCGGGTGGTGCTCAGGGGGAGCGCTGCCAACGACTGGGTGCTCGCGTTCCTGGCGACGCTGGTCGCGATCCTGTTGACGCCTCCGGTCAAAACGTTCGTCCAGAACGTGCTCGATCGCGCGTTCTATCGCGATCGGTACGACTATCGACGCGCGCTGCTCGGCTTCGCGCGTGACTTGAACAGCGATCTCGATTTGAATCGACTCGCCGAGCGCCTCGTGTCGCGCGTGGTCGAGACGCTGCTGGTCGATCGCATGACGCTGCTGCTCGAGGACGAAGTGACGCCGCATTTCGGATCGATGTGGGCGTCGGGCTTCGGTGATGGGCATCCGCCGGCGCTGCCCAAACGTTCTGCGATCGGCGCCCGCGTGGCTGACGGGCACAACGTCACCTTGGACGACCCTACGGCCGTCGGTCGATTTGCTCCCGAAGAAATCGAGTTCTGGCGCGACGCGGGTCTCTATTACTTCGTGCCCTGCGTCGCGAAGGAGCGCACCATCGCCGTGCTCGCGCTCGGCAGGAAGAGCTCCGGCGATCCCCTCAGCAGCGAGGACATGGCGCTGCTGGCGGCAGTGGCCGGTCAGATCGCGACGGCGCTCGAGAACGCGAGGCTGTACCGTCAGCTCCATCAGAAGGCGGTCGAGATCGATCGGATGCGCGCATTCAACGAGAACATTCTCGAATCGCTCGACGACGGGCTCCTGGTCGTGGATCTCGATGACCGTGTCGTCAGATGGAACCATGCGCTCGAACAGCTCTATGGTGTCTCTCACAACGACGCAACCGGCCTCGAGCTCGATGAACTGTTCGACGCCCCGTTCGTCGAAGCGATTCGTGCAGCGCGCCGCGACACGCCTGAAGGGGCAACGCTCTCGCGCTTGCCGCTGCCCGCCCGCGGCGCCCGCGCGAACGAGACCTTGATGGTCAACGCTGCGGTCGTCCCGCTACGCCGCGCGGACGGCGCAGAGGTCACGACCGCCGGCACGATCGTGATCGTCGAAGACGTGACCGCGCGTGTGCAGATGGAAGAGCAGCTGCGGATCTCCGAGAAAATGGCGTCCATCGGCCTGCTGGCTGCCGGTGTCGCGCACGAGGTCAACACGCCGTTGACCGGCATCTCGAGCTTCACCCAGATGCTGCTCGAAGGGGCCGATCCGCAGGACCCGCGAACGCATCTGCTCGAGAAGATCGAGCGGCAGACGTTCCGCGCCGCGAAGATCGTGAACGGTCTGCTGACGCTCGCGCGTCCGACGTCGAACGATCGAACGATGATCGATCTGAATCTCGTGATCGTCGACGTGCTCGCGCTGCTCGAGCATCAGTTCGCCACCCAGCGTGTCCGCGTCCGACGCGAGCTGAGCGAAACACCTGTGGTCGTGCTGGCGCAGGAGCACAAGCTGCAGCAGGTCTTCTTGAACCTGTTCCTGAACGCGCGCGACGCGATGCCCAAGGGCGGGTGGCTGTCGGTCAGCACGCGCGCTGATGGTGGTCGCGCGATCGCGGAAGTTGCCGACACGGGCTCAGGCATTCCCAACGAGTACCTGGCACGCATCTACGACCCCTTCTTCACGACCAAGGCGATCGGTCAGGGCACAGGGCTGGGGCTGTCGATCACGTACGGGATCGTGCGCGAGCACGGTGGCGCGGTGGACTGCGACAGCGTGGTCGGGCAAGGGACGCGGTTCATCTTGTCGTTTCCGGCGGTACCGGCCGAACGGCCGGCGCTCGCCATTCAGCAGCTGTAGAACAAGCACGATCGATCGGGGTTCATCATGCGGCGCAATGGTTCCATCCTCGTAGTCGACGACGAAGACATCATGCGTGAGATCCTCGAGAAGCTGCTCACGCGCGAGGGGTACCACGTCCGCGTGGCTCCGAGCGGCGAGGAAGGGCTCGAGCTTGCGAGGTCGTTCCCCTTCGATGCCGTGATCGTCGACGTGATGATGCCAGGGATGGACGGCCTCACGCTGCTCGAGGAACTCAAGAAGCTCGATGAAGAGCTGCCCACCCTCATGGTCACGGCGTTCGCGTCGGTGGAGACCGCGATTGCCGCGATGAAACGGGGGGCGTTCGACTACATCACCAAGCCATTCAAGAACGACGAAGTACTGGTCGTCGTCCGGAACGCCGTCGAACGGCGTCAGCTCCTGGCGGAGAATGCGGCGCTGCGCCAGAACCTGCAGGCGCAGTATCAGCGGTTTGCCGGCATCATCGGCCGCAGCCCACGGATGAAACAGGTGTTCGACCTGATCATCCAGGCCTCCCCGAGTCGATCGACGATTCTGATCACCGGCGAGAGCGGAACCGGCAAGGAGCTCGTGGCGCGCGCGATTCACTCGGAGTCGCCGCGTGCGGAACGCGCGTTCGTGACGGTGAACTCGGGAAACCTGCCGCCCGATCTCCTCGAGTCCACGCTCTTCGGCCACGTCAAAGGGGCATTCACCGGGGCGATCTATCCGAAGAAGGGGCTGTGCGACCTCGCCGACAAGGGCAGCATTTTCTTCGACGAAATCGGCAACATCCCGCCCGATACCCAGGCCAAGCTCCTTCGCGTGATGCAGGAGCGCGAGTTCATGCGGCTCGGCGGCATGGAAACGATCAAGGTGGACGTCCGCATCATTGCGGCCACCAACTGTGATCTCCGCCAGATGGTCGAGGACGGACGATTCCGCGAAGACCTTTTCTATCGTCTGCACGTCATCAACATCAACCTGCCGCCGCTCCGCGAGCGGAAGGACGACATTCCGTACCTCGCGCAGCACTTCCTCGAGAAGTTCGGCGCCGAGAACAATCGGTCGGAGCTGGAGCTCACGCCGGATGCGCTCGATTTGATGATGGACTACGACTGGCCAGGAAACGTTCGCGAGCTGGAGAACGTGATGGAGCGCGCGGTCGTGCTCAGTTCAGGTCATCGCATCGGTCCCGAGCTGATTCCCGAGCATGTGCGCTCGGCTCCCGTCTTCCACATTCCGAGATTCGTGGTTCCACCCGAGGGCATCTCGTTCAAGGATGTCATCACGAACGTCGAGAAGCGGCTGATCGAATCGACGCTCGAAGCGGCGGGCGGAGTGCAGAAGCGCGCGGCGGAGCTGCTCAAGATCAAACCGACGACGCTGAACGAGATGATCAAGCGCTACGACATCGGCACGCGCCGCAAGAAGGCGGGAAGCGACGAGAACGCGCCCGATTCGAGATCGCGTCCGTTTCCGGCGGCAGAGTTGAGCCGCGATTGATCGTACGTAGTGTCCGCCTTCAGGCGGACCAATCTTAGCGAGCGCGCACCCGCGAGATCAGACGCTCGAACCGTCCCAGCACGCCGTCCCATCGGTGATGCTGGCGGATGTACGCGCGGCCGCTTTCTCCAAGCCGTTCTCTGAGACGTGCGTTGGTGTTCAACTGCGTGAGCGCC